>DAOUUM010000342.1 GCA_030668165.1 Candidatus Heimdallarchaeota archaeon | reverse complement strand
TTCTTATTATTACAGCCCAATGTTTACCAATATTAATAATATACATAAGCTATTATAACATAACTCATGATTCATAATAGAATTTTTTGCAATTATTCATAATAATTACAGATCTTCACGTATGAGAATGTATCACGAATTAAACATTGAGTCGTTATTTAAAGATACATTTAATAAATCAAAAACTCCAAAAAATAATATAAGACACTATTTAGTCTATTTTCCTAATTTGAGGTTTTAATTATGATGAATAAAGAGATAACAGGGAATTACAAAGCAAGTGATTTTGAGTACGAATTATATCAGTGGTGGGAGGAAAACGGATATTTCACCCCTGAAAAACAGGAAGAATTAGGAATAATCGATGGTAATAGTGAGACTTTTTGCAATACAATTCCACCACCCAATGTAACCGGTGTTCTCCATCTGGGTCATGCCATTACTATTGCATTGCAGGATCTGATGACCAGATATGCCAGAATGAATGGAAAACGCACGGTATTTGTACCTGGAACTGATCATGCCGGCATTGCCACTCAAAATGTGGTTGAGAGGGAACTAAATAAGAAGGGAATAAAAAGAAAAGAGATCGGCAGAACTAAATTCTTGGAGAATGTATGGGCTTGGAAGGAAAAATCTCATGAGACCATAACTAAACAATCGAAAAAGATGGGAATGAGTGCAGATTGGAACAGGGAGGCATTCACCATGGATGATAATCTATCCAAGGCTGTCAGAGAAGCATTTGTAAGCATGTATGAGAAGGGATTGATATATCGTGGAGATTATCTTATAAATTGGTGTCCTGGAAGATGTGAGAGTGCGGTATCTGATCTTGAATCCGAACCAATTGAGACTGAGGGTCATTTATGGTACATCAAGTATCCGGTAACAAGTAAAAACTGGAGAAAACCCAAGAATGAGTGGGGATCTGGTAAGTGGGCAGAAGGTGCTGAGAAATTTATAACTGTTGCAACAACCAGACCTGAGACTCTCTTGGGGGATGCAGCCATTGCTACCAGTTCTAAACACAAGGAATTCGGCAAATTAATAGGTAAGACGGCAATTCTACCTGTACTGGGAAGAAAAATAAAAATAATTGAGGATGAGGCAGTTGATGCAGAATTTGGCACAGGTGCACTTAAAATCACCCCAGCACATGATTTTAATGATTATGAGGCAGGAAAGAGACATGACCTCGAATTTTACTCCATATTTGATAAGAAGGCAAATTTACTAGCTGAATTTGGTGGAAAATATGCGGGTATGGATAGAAATACTGCCAGAGACGCTATAGTTGATGATCTCAAGAAAGAGGGATTACTGGTCAAAATTGAGGATCATAGTCATCTGGTACCTCATTGTCAGAGATGTAAAACAGTAATTGAACCTAGAAATTCAGTTCAATGGTTCGTCAAAACTAAACCTCTTGTTGAGAATGTGATCAAGAAAATTGAAGAGGATGGAATTAATTTTATTCCCAGTAATATGATTGATCGCTTATATCAGTGGTTGAATCCTGAAACTATCAGAGACTGGTGTATAAGTCGTCAGCTCTGGTGGGGACATAGAATTCCAGTTTGGCATTGCGGTGATTGTGAAGAGATGAGCACTGGTCGAAATGATCCCAGCAAATGTGATCATTGTGGAAGTGAGAATATCAAGCAGGATCCTGATGTTCTTGATACCTGGTTCTCCTCAGGGCTTTGGCCCTTTAGCACTCTTGGCTGGCCTGAAAAAACGAAGGATATGGAGGATTACTATCCTAATACTATCAGAGAGACCGGGTATGATATATTATTTTTCTGGATTGCCAGGGAATTAATGATGGGTGTGGAATTAACTGGAAAATTACCTTACGAGAACATATATCTCCACGGTTTAATACGCAATGAAGAAGGCAAAAAGATTTCAAAATCGATGGAGAATATTGAGGACTATAACCCTTTGAAAATAATTGAGAAATACGGTGCTGATACCTTACGATACACACTAGTTGCATATTCTGCTGCTGGTCTGGATATGAATCTTGATTTCAAAAATATAGAGAGTACCCATAAATTCGGAAATAAGATTTGGAATGGCACCAAATTTGTTTTGATGAATATTCCAGAAGATTTCAAATATATTGCTCCTGATGACTTTGATCTGAAAGAGATGGGAATTGCGGATAGATGGATATTATCCCAGACTCACAGCTTAATTGAAAGTATTAGCAATTATAATGATGAATACAATTTTCTTGAGGCTGCAAGAGAGCTCAGAAGATTTTTCTGGAATATATTTGCTGCTTGGTATATAGAGATCACCAAGAACAGGCTGTACGATGAGAGCACAAATTCCACAGTTCAGGAAAATATACTCATTCACGTGCTGGATACATTTATGAGATTATTACATCCCATAATGCCTCTCATAACTGAGAGAATCTGGCAAACCCTACCTAAAGACATCAGAGATCAAGATGCACTTATTGTGGCCAAATGGCCTGAGGCAAATGACAGCTTCTTGGATGCTGATCTTGATAAGAATTTTTCAATGGTGATAGATACCATAACTGCAATTAGAGGAATCAGAGGGGAGTTCAAAGTGCCTAACAATCAAAAAATTGAGGTTATGATTGGAGCTGGTGTTAGTAAATCAATTCTTGAAGAGACCGCAGATACGATAAAACAGCTTGCTGGGGTAGGTGATTTAATCATTGAGGATCATATCAACACTGAAATCAAGGTGATATCTACTGTGGTTGAAGATATAACGATCTACATACCTCTTGAAGGTTTGGTAGAAATTGAGGATGAAATTAAACGTATAAACAAAGAGATTGATAAGATTGACAAATTGATCAAGAAAGCTGAAGGAAAATTGAAGAGTGATTTTGTTGACAGAGCACCCCTGGAAATTGTTTATGTAGAAAGGGAAAAATTAACCAGCTATCAAGAGAAAAGAGATAAGTTTGAGGAAAGATTAAAGCTACTCCTTTGAGGTAATACCACATGAGGGGGCAGAGTATTGCAGATGAGTACATTCGACAATCCAAAAAGTTACTATTTCGTACCTTGAATTGCTGTGAGAGTCAGATCGTACCCTTTCAAAATGCACATGAGATTGATAATGATGTACTGCTCAAAGCAGTTACAGGTCTTGCAGGGGGCATGTATAACAGAGGTTCCACTTGTGGAGTGGTATTTGGTGCAGCAATCAATCTTGCGATGTTGAAAAATAAGGAATTAGAAAACTGGACACCAGGTGATGAATTGTTTTTACTCAAACAGGTTGCAGATTATGTTAAATGGTTTGAGGAGTCTTTTGGGGGACATCTGTGCAGAGATAGAACTGAACTTGATTTTCAAACAATGCGTGGTAAGGTGGGATTACTCTTTCCGAAAAAAGCCAAGGGTTGTGTTAAACAGTCTGCTCTGAGTATGAAATATCTATTAACTCATGATAGCAAAATAGAAGTTGAATCATGTTCGGAATACGATCACTGTGCAACGGATGTTTTACGAATGGTGCGTCAAAGAACAGGTATTGGAGATAAAACTATTGAACAATTAAGCACTGTTCTTGATGGTGGAATTGGGATGTCTGGTGGTGGATGTGGTGCACTTGCTGGTGGAATTATTGCTCTTGGACTTCAATTCGGTAATGAACATTCAAAGGAGGATGCGTTCAAAAAACGTAATATGTTTCGGACCATACCGAGGAAATTCTCAAAAATTACTAATGAGTTGATTAATCAATTCGAGGAAAAATTTGGAACACTTGAATGTGAAGAGATAGCAAAGAGACAATTTGATGGATTTGAAGATTTCTTGAAACAAAGAGAAGAGTGTCAGCCAATAATTGATTGGGTAATCGAGAAGATCATTAAATAATATTG
>DAOUUM010000400.1 GCA_030668165.1 Candidatus Heimdallarchaeota archaeon | reverse complement strand
TGGACTTTGCGATAAAATTACGTGAGAAACTGGATGCAAAATACCTTGTCCTGCTGGGAGATTACGTGGATCGTGGATCCCAATCACTTGAATGTGTCAAAAGAGTTGCCGAGCTGATTTTAAATGATAATGACTTGGTGATCCTGAGGGGAAATCATGAGGACAGGACAATTTTCTCGAGATATGGGTACATGGATGAACTGAGAGCGATCAATAATGATGGGCTGAGTTCTGGCAGATTATTCTCCAAGCTTACCATAGCTGCCCTGAGTGAGAATATATTATTTGTACATGGATTTGTGGATTATGAGCTAAAGGGGATTGATACTCTGAGATCCCTGCCCGCAAGTGCAGCATTTGAGAGCATATATTTTGGTGATTTGATGAATGCCCACCCCGAACTGGTGGAACTCATCTGGAATGATCCCAACTTTGATGGAAAGTTAGTTGGAAAAAGAGACTCGATGCGGGGTCCGGGGTGTTACGAGATCGGGAGTGATATCACTAAGAAATGCCTGGAGAAATATGATAAGAGATTGATAGTCAGGGCACATTCAGTTCATGGAGAGGGGCACAAGTATATCCATGATGATCAGGTGCTATCACTGTTCTCAGCAGGTTCTTACAATATCACACCCCAGTATGCCTATATCAATGGGGATGACATCGAGATTTTGACTTATGAGGAATTATGAAATTGTCGATATATCTGTAAGTGTTAATATAAGATTTATTAGTTAGTTCATCAAATCATGCGCGACTAGCACTATGAGATTACCTGTTATTCTACTATATGCAATAATTATTCATACCTCAATTGATTGTTAACTATCAGGAATAAATTCAGTTCAGAATAATTCACTCACAAGCTTCAATTATCTGTAATTCATACACACAAGATGGAAATTATTTATATAAATAAATTAGTAATCAAAAGTATTCATGAGATTCTCCCCAACCTTAGAATTAGGTGTATTAAATGGATGGCTTTATTTTTCGCTGTATCTGTTAATTTTTGGAATCACCCTGAAATCCTGTTCAGGTGAAGTTAGAAAACGGCTTTATGACAGATCGCTTTGGGATAAAAGAACTAAGATTATTGTTAAAATCGGAAAATTATTCTCTCTTGTCAATATTATTTTGATTATTTTTGGAGTATTAGCGGTTGACAATCCAGAATTTTATATTGGAAACCTGCTTTTCATCCTTGGATTAACCATCTTAGTACTGGCGATAATTCATTACCGTGATGCAGCTCTTGATAAACCAATTACCAGAGGACTATACCGGTACTCAAGAAACCCACAGGTCACAGGCATATTCATCGTATTTTTGGGGATGGTATTAGTAATTGGATCATGGCTCAACGTCATCTTATTGTCTATAGCAATCATCAGTTCTCATTTCGGCATTCTGGGAGAGGAAGCTTCATTAGAGAAACAATATGGTGAATCCTACATTGAATTCAAGAAAGTGGTACCGAGGTACTTTTTATTCTTCTAATTTTATTGGTGGTAAATCTCAAGGTATAAGCTCGATCCATGATTTGAATCTCTGGTCAAATCCAGCAATAACCGGGATCTGCAGGGATTTTGCCACCTCTATTATCACACAATCGGTGAAAGATAGTAGTTTTCGGGATTTTTTTGCTGATTGCCATTTCTCGATATTTTGAAGATTTTTAGATTCGTCTGTTTGGTTGGAGAACAGGTCCCATGCCTTGAAAAAATCACTAGAATTTACCTGGAGCAGGGTGATTAGTTCAGCATCGATAAGTGATATAAGTTCTTGACCCACTTTTCTGGCTATATTACCTGATGATCTCACCTGGATCAGTGTCATCAGCTCATCAAATATATAATCAAGAAGAACAGGAGGACCATATTCCCCCAGCATAATTTTCTCAAATACGAGATTTGCCTCATCATGCTTTTCATCCCGATTATTATATCTAGCGTACAGGAAATCAGTATCAAACAATATGGTCACATTTATTCCCCGTAAATATCCTCATCAATAGTCTCATTAGAGGATGGACCCATATCAAAGGAGACTGACATGATCCTCTCGATCTCTTCTTTACTTGGTTTCTTTCTTGTATGTGCGGTGAGTTCGGGTAGGTAACTCTCCCCCAGATCAACTAATTTGGCAATTAACTCCTCCTGATTCAACTTCACACCATGAAGCAGGAGTTTGGCCCGAAGCCTATCCAATCTTTCCTTGTCATCATTTCTCATCTTCAAAGTAACAGTCATTAATTATTATTTCACAATAAAGTATAAATAGTTTCCTACTTTTCTACTTTTACTACATTCATTTGCATATGCAAAAAATATGCACGCTTCGATTGATTAATAAGTTTTCTGATATTCAAGAAGAAAAGTTAAATATTCGGATCAACAACATAATGTAGGTATTCCGAATAATGTTATTTATTAACAGAGATAATGAATTGAGCATACTTGAGGACTTATTTAACAATAATGGGTTCAGATCACTCCTGCTTTATGGTAGGAGAAGGGTAGGTAAGACATTTTTACTCAAAAAGTTCATCCAAAATAAGCCAGGAACCTATATGCTGTCTTTACGTCGAAGTATTGGTGAGAACATCGATCTGTTCAGGGATAAGCTATCCGATACCGGAATTCCAAGGGTTGTTGCATCTAATTTTATTGATTTGTTCACCAATATCAAACCCTATCTCTCAGATCAGATACTAATCATTGATGAATTCCAATATCTGATTGAAAAGGATGATGCAATTCTAGGCGATTTTCAATATATTTTTGATGAGATCCTTGCAGATACATCTGTTTTCATCATCCTCTGTGGATCATCCATGGGAATGATTGAGAATATCGGTTTTGATACCAAATCACCCCTTTACGGTAGGTTCTCAGCAAGGATGAAATTACATCCATTCAGATTTGTAGATATGATAAAATTTCATCCCAAAAGATCCTTTGAAGAAAAATTACTACTCTACAGTGCACTGGGGGGAATACCTCTTTACAGCACATACATCAACTCAGATGCAAATTTCTTGGATAATATCAGGGATACTTTCTTCAACCCATCACACCCCCTATTCAATGAGGTCGAATTTCTCATGAGGCAGGAATTAAGGGAGATATCCACCTATCTAGGAATCCTGCATGCAATAGCCAATGGAAGTACGAGGAGCACAGAGATAGCCAATAGTATATACCTACCTGCAAAGGATATCTCAAAATATCTTAATATACTTATCTCACTTGATCTTATTGAGAGAATAATTCCCATAGATGCAAGTAGTAAGTCAAAACGTTCCATGTACAAGTTAAGGGATAATTACTTCTTATGTTGGTTTAGATTTGTA
>DAOUUM010000016.1 GCA_030668165.1 Candidatus Heimdallarchaeota archaeon | reverse complement strand
TTCAAGTCCAATTATGTACAAGGATACTAGTAAGGGTATAATGTATATAAGTACTGGATTGAGTAATTTTCCATCCTCACGCTTCTTTAATATGTTTTGTTCATCTGATGATCTTGGAAAGATCAACCCTACGAATAGATACCACTGTGTCAGAAAGATTCCAAGTACCAGTATCATGATATTTTGCAATAGATTATATTTTTCGAAATCAAGTGATAATCCGATTAGAATCAATGTAAAAATGCTCACAAAGGAATACAAGCCAATTTTTTTGTAGTTACGATCACTCATTAAGTTTAAGTCATTTATGTTTTCTTAAGTATTTTGTGTGAGAAACGTTTCAGTTTATGACTCCGATAATGTTTCCTCTGTTAAGTAAGAGATTAGGGTCTAGTTCTCTCTTGATTCTGATAAGTTGTTCTATAACCTCAGTTGGGTACTGAATATAGATCGCAGGCTTGTTGTTGAATTCCTTCTTTCCCAATCCATGCTCCGCAGCAATTGATCCACCAAGTTCCACTACTCTTTCCATCAGGTGGACAAAGATCTCCTTACACCTCTTGTACTCGTGATCATCTCTTGGGAGTAAATTTAGATGAAAATGTGAATCTCCACTATGTGACCACATGGCATATCCTATTTTATCTCCAAGAGGGGAATGTTTATCCATCTCCTCTTCAAATTTATCACTTAATTCCTTGATGTAATTCATAATATCATGATATTTATCATCCGGAACAGAGTAATCTGTGCCCATCTTGGAATAACCATTGGATTTTGCCTGTGCATTCACCGTTTCTGGAACTATATGACGCAGATATTTGTGGTGCTCAATCTCCTTATGAGTCTGGGCAACTGATGAATCCTCAATTCCCAATTGATCAAAATATACTTCCAGATATTCCAGAGTTGATTCAAATTCCTCATCTGAGTAAATATCCTGTTCAAGAAATACTATTGCCATGGTACTTACAGGTATGTTGGAATCTTTATTTCTCATTATGCTTGCTGCTCTATCATCAAGGTACTCTACAGTCATAGGAAAGGGTTGCATTTCCTCATTTCTCCTCTCTCTTAATTTATCAACAAGATCTATTGCCTGTTTCATAGAATTACAATAGGCAAAAACACTTAGTATCTCTGATGGGGGTCTGATCAATCTAAGAGTGACCTCAGTTATTATTCCATACATTCCACCAGATCCGATGAAGAGATCCAAGGGATGGCTATCCTCTGTTAGAATTGGACTGGAAACATTCTTTCTGACACTGGGTAGTTCAAATCGTGGACGTGATACAGAGGTATCAGAATTTATCAGAATTTTATCTGCATCCCCTATGGGATTATCACGCTCAAGATTTAACTCAGTTCCATCGGGTAAAACTATGCCCAATTTCTCCACCCATGGTCTGGTTGCCCCAAATTTAAAACTGCGTGCTCCCGAGGCATTGGTGGCAGCATTTCCTGCAATGAACCCCGTTCTCTCGGTGGGATCTGGAGGATAGAACCAGCTGTTTTCCCTGCAGTAATTCTGAATTGATTTGGTGGTCATAGCGGCTGGAACAGTCAAAAATGCAGTTTCATTGTCATGCTCTTCAAGTCTGAGCTGGTAAGCCATCTGAGATTCGGGATCAATCCATTCCCTGCTTCTCCCAGAAATTGATTTCATATCATCAGTGGCGATGATCCATCCACCAAGGGGAACTCTTCCCCCTGCAAGTCCGGTCCCCCCACCTGAAATTGTGATTGCAATATTTGCACGATTTGCCTCAATTACTATCGATCTTAACTCCTCAATATTTTTAGGGAAGTAGATAATATCTGCATTCCCTATTAGAAGATGGGCTTCATCTTCTAAGTAGGATGAATAATCCTCACTTGTCATGTTGAAGAAATTAATGCTCACTTAATTCTTATAATTTACTCGATACATTAAGTTTGTATCTGGATCAATGACCGATTATGGATTTTCTGATAGTTTTGGAACATTATGTCACAAATTTCCTTGATTTGTTAATTGAGGGGAAAATAGCAATTATTTGAGGGTAAAAACTTAAATTTATTATTAATAGGGAATTTCATTTCTTTTAGCAAAAAGAATTTTTATAGTTGTAAAATATGTTAAGATTAATCGGAAAATTGTTGTTCGTGAAAGTGTATGAATGAGGAAATAATTGGAGAAGATTTAGTAGTTGAAGAGGATCTGAGGATGGATCCTGAGTTTGAAAAAGAACTTATGGCTACTTTTATTCTTGAATTAAGCGAACTACTTACAATTTATCGAAACTCATTAGGTGAGATAAGGAGTGTAATGGGAGATAAATCCAAAGCATACAAGGAATTATTTAGGGTCTATCACACCTTAAAGGGTGATGCAGGCTATTTTGAAGAATTTGCTGAATTTACCAAATTTGCATCTTATCACTGTGAAACACTAAGACATGCAGATGAGAAAATATGGAATAACCCCAAGATACTTCAAACCATGAGTATAAATTACTCATTGATCTCTACAGCCTATCATGCACTGTCCAATGGCCGAAATCTTCAAGCATTGCGATTTAAGATAAAGGTAGAAGTGATTGATCCACCTGAACCTATTGAAAAAGAGGTAAATATCGACGCAGAAGTTCCTATGGAAGAAGAAGTAGAGATCAATATTGATTTACCAATTGATGATATAGAACAAATAGATTTTGGAGTCTCTCAAGAAAATAATGATCTGCCCGTTATGAAGGATCAATTTATTGATCAGGAATCGGTGGAAGATGAGTCTCAAATAGACACTGAGATGCAAATCGAAGATGAAGAACCATCTGAGAGCGAAGATGTAGTTAATTTTGAGGATCAAATTGCACATGAGATGCAAATAGAAGATGAAGAACCATCTGATAGTGAAGATCTAACTGAAGAGCATGGAGATGATGAGATTCAAAAAGACTTTGAAGAGCAATTAGACAGCTAGAAATAATCAAAATCCAACACAGTTACTAGAAGATTTAATTAAATGAGTTATATTGGGAAATTGAAATTATTTTGTCAAACAGAAAATTTAACGTTTTATTCATTGATGATGAGAAGAGTATCCTAGATGCTCTTAAGAGACAGTTTTATAAAGAAACCAATTTCAATAATTTCTACATTTTAAATCCCCTTGACGCAATTGATGTGATTAAAAAAGAAAATATTGATATTGTGGTATCTGATGTGTTGATGCCAGAAATGGATGGTGTTGATTTACTTGTGATGATTAAGGAACAATTTCCCAACATCCCAAGAATATTGCTAACTGCCCAGAAGGATTATCAAACATCAATCAGAGCTATTGAGAAGGCAGAAGTATTTGGATTTCTTACAAAACCCTGGAAATCCAGTTATTTATTAGGCCATCTGAACATGGCAGCAAAAATAATTGATCACACTAAGCCACAGCTGAGCAATATTTCCAAGGGAATTATACTGGTATTTTCCAGTTCTCAAAGAGTTAATGAGATGATATACTCGAATCTTGAATCTCTTAACAACCAAGATCATGGTGAATTGATCAGCCGTTTAATATTCTATGCAGATGGATTTGCTGATTTTGATGTGGCAAATTCGGAGTATAAATTTACTATTCCAATGAACAATATAATCAATGATTCTAAAGTGTCAAGAATGTATACCAAGTCAGATGAGAAGGACGATACTTTCATTGTCACATTTATTGGAGATAAGGATGGATTTGATGAGAATAGGGTTGATACTGTACTTGTAAAAATCATGGATAATTTTTATGGCAAAGATTCAATTGATGAAGGCATTATTAATGATCTAATTAAGGAATTGGATTAGAACTTATTTATGTAATCTTTCAGGGAATCAATTCCAGTTAGTCTGACATCCATATCCGTAAATTGAATAATATTAAAAAGATTAGTCGCCAAATCATCAAAAGATATGATTAGACAGGCAATATCTTTAATTTCTACCAATCCCTTCTCAATAGCCTTGATTAAATGTTTGACATCAATTTTTTCAGGATTGTATAATTCGGCTAGATCATCAATTGCATCAAGGGCACTAATATCTCCCAGCTCAACTATTTTTGTGGTTAAATCAAATAATCCCTTATCATCAAGTGTGTTGGTTAGTGATAGAAGACTACTTGCAAGTGATGCATAATGAAAACTAATTTTCTCGAGGTAATCACTATCTTGAGAGCGTGAGAGATAGCTCATAGTCCACAAAAATTGTTTTTTGGGATCTCTTGAAAGAATATACAAATTCTCGATGAATTTTTGAATTAATTTTGATTCAGAAGAGGTATCCTTGATAAAATTTAGAAATTGTTTCAACCACTGATCTCTACCCGTATTTAGCAATCTCTCAACATCCTTTCGTACATCTTCTGCCTTTATTTGAAGAGGGCCTCCATTTATTTGATATAATTTATCCTCCTCAATGAATATCTGAACCAATAAATTGATCAGACTAATTGAATCATCCAATTTATCAATTGATTTTGCAGCCTGATCTCTTGTCAAAAATGCAATTTGAGTTAGTAATTGAAGGGATTCTAAACATGACACCTGTTGTATCCCATCCAGCACTTGTTTCAATCCCTGTAATCGTTGATCAAATAACTCCTTGTCCTCGACAGTTTTTATATTCTCCCTACTCAGTTTCCAGGCAAAACTCATCTGTATCTGTTGAATATTATCCTCAATGAATTCCCTGGCCTCCGGTATCTCTTTCAATATCCTTTGTTCCTCACTTATCAAGCTCTTAGGGTCAAAAGTTGCAATCTCACGAGTAATCTTTTTTAATTCATCCAATTCAATTTCTGCTATACTGATGTATTTTTTCATATCTGATTTGTTGGGAGATAATTCATCCATATGGAGTATTAAATTCAAAGTATCAAGTAGATTCTTCAGAGAGATGCCCAATCCCTTGGTGTGATTGACTAGTGATATATCAGGTGCGTTGGTAAGCACAATAGAGATGGAATTAAAATTATTATGGATATCTAATAGTCCACCTCCTTCAAACATGCCAGTCCCGTAGTAGATCCTTTCCCTTATCAGGTATTTATCATGGTTCCTAATATCCTCGAAACTGATACGCACGGTTTGGATTAAATCGAGATTAGTAGACATGTTATTAATTCAAAATAACATATCCTCAGTATTAATACACTTCGTTTGATTAGGTAAATTTTGATTAATGAAATGATAATAGGGGGGTTTCTGTGAGAAATTAAATCAATTCTTACGTGTTGTAATTGCGTGACGAAATTAATTGTTAATTAAAATTAATAATCCATCTAAAGATTAATCATAGTTTAGTTTATCTTGAATATGTGGGATTATACCATCTTGGAATCGATTCAACTGATTCTCCCAAAGGGGGGTGCACAACATGGACATTTGTCAGAGTGCTTCAAAAATTATATCAGGAGGATCATACAATCACATTTCATGGATATCCCAGATTAATACGATTAAATCCCAATATTCCACATAGAACCAGGGGTAATGCTGCATTATCCGTCAGTTTTTCCTCTGATTCTGATCAGGCAAAATTATTTGAAATTGTTAAAGAAATAGTATTGAGAGATTTTGAGGAATACTCAGTAGATGATGGTAAATTCCCAGGAATTGTAATTCTATCGGATAATGAATTTAAATTGTTGAAATCAGATTTGGGAGCAGATTTTTATAATTCTACACTTCAGCATCTCATTAAAATCGATAATTCAAGAATATCTGATTTAGCAACTATTTATGGTAAGGAAGGTATAGTTGGTGCTTTAGGTTCTATAATGGCCGATCTGGAAAATGACTATACACACGAGTTATTGGCCTACAGAAAGAAGGCTAAATTCAATACCATAAGAAAGATTGATATTGACAATCTGATTGAGGTAGCAGATAATCACAGTTCAAGCTTCTCATCTTACGATCCGGTGTCCAAACGGGAACTTATATGCCCCTCCGGTCCTGATCCCATATTTTTGGGCATACGAGGTGATGATCCCCGAGAGCTGATTGATTTTTATGATAATCTGGAGATTGAGGAGAAATTAGACTACTGGATGATTTTTATCAGTAATCAAGGTACCAACCAACATGTAATGAAGATGCAATCCAAGATAAAATTGAACTCGGTTGTGTCCACCATGGCAACAGTATCCAAGGATCCAGTAGAATTCCGAGGGGGTCATGTCAAGCTGGAACTGCAGATAAATGGTTATTTCATTGATTGTATGGTATTTGAACCAACCAAACAATTGAGGAATGCTGCGAGAGAACTTATTGAAGGTGATCGGATTTACATACACGGGGCTATTTCCAGCAATGAATTTGGAGAATATATTTCCCTAGAATACATGTACATAGTTGATCAGCTAGATAAATTCAATAAGCTTCCACCAGTCTGTGAAAACTGTAACGATCGCATGACAAGCGCTGGTAAATTATCGGGTTACAAATGCAAAAAATGTTCTCAACGATCTTACAAATCTATTCGAGAGAAAATTGATCGCAAATTAATTGTTGGACAGAGAGTATACGCATCACATTCTGCACAGCGACATCTCACCCGACCCCTGATCAGGCTTAATACACGAAATGAATTAATTAATGAAAAATTAATAATCTCTGATTTTAGCAATATCTGAATCAATCGAGAGCTCTTGTCTGGGCCATCATATCATCTATTTTGGCTGCTTTTATTTTTCCGTATGAACTGAGTGTCTCAATTGCCTGTTTGGGATTGTTTGAATGTACATGCATCTTTATCTCTTCACCATCTCCGATAACAATCAGAGAATCCCCATATGACACCAGACTTTCTCTGATGGTTCTCTCTTTGTGTCCATTACCGGAAATATATGCCTCGGTACAGTAGCGATAGGTGAGGTTCTCAACTGCATGACTCACATCTATTGCATTGTGCTGATTGGTAAGCTGATCGTTTAATTTGACTACCCTCGGTCCAGCTATCGTGCTTGCAAGTACCCAGAGCCATCCTTGAATCAAATATACAAATCCAAGTGCCCCTGCATCAACCACGCCGGCTTCTTTCAATACATCAAGCAGATTGGGTGTCTCCAGTGTAGATTTCTGGGCGATCTCATAACAAAATTCAATGACCTCTGTCCACTGAGCACCCTCCTTGGTTTTATAAAGTGCTGCTTCTGCAGTATCCCTGACTACAGTCAGTATGGTTCCCTCTCGTGGATTCATCACCGCTGTGTATGCCTTGTTTGACCCCTCAATCAGAGCCTCAGCAAATTTATCAGTGGTGATCTCTTCAATGTTCTCAATTGTCTTGGCAAATCCCACAAAAAATTGACTCAAAATCACTCCTGAATTACCCTTGGCCCCCAAAAATGCACCTTTCTTGATTGCATTTGATGCCTCCTTAATACTGATATTATGATCGGTTTTATCCAGCTCCTCGATTATCTTACCTATTGTAGCATGCATGTTAAAGCCTGTATCTCCGTCAGGAACTGGAAACGCATTGATATCGTTCAGATACGTCACATTTTTTTTGATCCGCTTATAGGATTCCACCATCATTCTTTTGAGAACTGAGCCAGTTAACATCATAAAAATTCACTAAGTAGGATCTTACTATCCTTACTATATTCTATGCACTTTAAAGGATTATTTAATCATCAAATAATAGTATGTACGTAGATATGGTGTGTAGGTGTGTCTGCAAGCTATCATACGGTTCATTAGTACATAATTTTGCTTTCTGGATAAATTTTTACCCAATTAACTCTTATTCAATTCTTTGAGAAACGCTCCAATTAGGCATAACTTAAATAAAAAAAATTTATTTTAATTTTGATTTGACTTCGAGGAAACCAAAGCTTGCCATTGAATCGTTTGATGATGACCTTCTTACGACCGACCACAAGTTATTAAATTGGATTAGTAAAAATTTTCTCGATATAATATTGGTAGTTAGTATTTTGGTTGGTTTTGTAATTAGACTGATTGCATCATTGATGGCATCTGGGATTTTACATCCGGATGAGGTATATCAGAGTTTAGAGATAGCTCATAATTTGGTATATGGTTACGGTCACATTCCACCTGAATTCCGGTTGGAAAATATAGGGACCCCCAGTTACGCATCATCCAGGAGTTATATCTTCCCATTGTTGATCGCTATGATTATGCACCTAGGTGAGTTTTTCAACCTTGATTATCATTATGGGATCCTACCCTTGATCAAAGTGATATTGGCAATTAACGCAACATTACTCATTCCTGTTACATACAAACTTGCAAAAATACTTACTGAGGATAAATTAACCTCAGTTATAGCCACTCTCTATGTGAGTTTCTGGTTCAGAATAGTAGAATTCACTGTAAGATCCTTCTATAATACCTTCTTTCTACCGTATTTATTCTATGGGATCTATAGAGTGATCTACCTAACAAAATCAAATAAGAAATTTGAAACCAAAGACTATCTTGGCATTATATTTGGTCTAGGCATGGTCAGTTATGTCAGAGTTGACCTTCTGATAATTATCTTTGCGGTAGTGATAATGAATTTCAATTTAAAATCACTGAAGAAATATCCTGTAATTGCACTTCTTGGCATTATAGGTTGGATAATTAGTGCAATTATTGATTATAGCTATTATCGAAAGTTTATGGTGGTTCCAATTCACTGGTTTCAATTCAATATAATTGAATCAAATTCTGATTGGTTTGGGCTCAGCTCTCCAACTTTTTACATCCAAGAACTTATTCGCGGTGATTTCCTTGTGTTCTTCACAGTTCTGTCAACCTTTTGTATTCTTTTTTTACTGATATATTACAAGAAGAAAATGAAGGATTTTCCCAACTATCCTAATTTGAGCAAATCCTTGATTAATTTGTTTGGTGCTTCGATTATCAGTTGGTTTCTATACAGTAATCCATGGCGAGTTGAGGGTTCACATAAAGAGTTGCGTTTCGCAATTAGTGCTTTGGTCCTCTCTCTTATCACCTTTGCAGTTGCTACAACCATTTTTGCTACATTGCTATCAGAATTCTTATCCCGTTTACCTAGGATAAACAAAATACCAAATATTAAAATTCATAAGTCCCATTTTTATTTTATATTGATAATTCTGCTCTTCGCAAGTTTCTCCTTCAGTACTTACAGGGGATTTACAACTAGATATCATGATGAATCTTTTGACGATGTAAATGATGCTCTTATCTATGTGGGAAACCAGGATAATGTTGAGAGTGTGACTGTTATGACTTCATGGTACTACACGGGGGGATATTCTTACCTTCATCAGGATGTTGAGGTTGATTACTATACATTAACCAATCCTGACACCCATAGCGGAAATAAGTTCTTTGTAGAGAGGATTATTCGGCAAAATCTCAGTAATTATTTTGTATTACCCACATACCAGCTAATTGGAAATGAATGGTTGTATGAATATCTGACTGTACATGGATGGATTATGTCCTTGAATATTGAGGATAGATGTGAGGTTTGGAGCACAATTATTTGAACAATTAATTCTTACCAGCTGAATATTAATAATCAAATAATTAATACTGAAATATTGGGAAGAATATAAAAATGTCTAACTCTCTGATAGCTTGGAGACTATGGAATTATCATCAAAGTTACCATTTTCAGGTAGAAAATCAGTATCGATTATACTGTTGTGGCTACTGATTGCGGCTGTGGCTGCTTCTAGTTTGATGAGTTCAGGTGCTTTCTCACGAGATTACACCCAACAGGGTATAATTATCACATTATTCGTCGTATTTGTATTCTATGCTGTATTAATTACAATAATGAAGTCAATTGGGTTGGAACCCAATAGAATGGAGATGATAGTAATACCTGGAATCCTCTTTATAATAATTGCTGTTTCACTTGCCACAATGGGATTCAACCCCATTACCGAAATAGAAGCTGAATCAGAAATAAGTGATCAGACAACTGAAAGTGAATTAAGCATACCATCTGCAGCAACCACAAGTCCTCCTGTTGCAAACACTGGACAACAGACTGCTGAGGTGATTGAGAATGTCGATAACTCTAATTTGATGCAGATCTTATCAGTGATTTTTGTTATCCTACTCATAATATCTATTATCGCAATTATGGCTTATGTTTTGACCAGAATACCCAAACCACTACCTGCTATCAAAATCGCACAGGAGATGGAATATTCAAAAAGTTCCAGACCGAATTTCCTGTCAATATTGAAAATTTATGTGGATGCAAGTATTTCAATAGAAAAATTAAAGGGCATAGCTCCAAGATGGTACACACCGACATATTTCTCCGATAAGATTGGCTCAGACCCGGGACCACCCGTTGCCAATTATTTTTCTAGATTAACCACGATCTATGAGATTTCAAGATTTTCTAACAAAGATGTTGAATATACATTTGTTGAGGAAGCTCGTGATATGCACAAGGAAATAATGTATTGGATTGAACAAATTACAAAACAGAATGAGAAAGGGGGAAGTAATTAATGCAGTCTGAAGAATTTAATCAATTAATTGCAGATCTTGCTCCTTATTTGGTTGCTGTTGCATTTTTCTTTATCTTTATGGATGCTCGTGCCAGATTAGGCAAGAACCTTGAGCGTGAGTGGAGTATTAATTCCAGATCGTTCCAGTTCAAGAGTTCGAGAATATCTACATCATTATCGAAACTTTATAGTGATCTGGCATCAAGAAATAAGTATCAATTTGCTGAGGGAATTGCCATGGAATTATTGCGAAATGCTGCTTTATTTTATAAAAAACCTTCTCATTTCTTTGTCAGAATGAGATCTAACCCTGGAGATTTCAAAAATTACTTTGAGGACAAAGACCTGATTCTATTCATGCAAAAACCTCGTCTGTGGACTGATCTATACCATATGAAATCTAATTCTAAGAGAGGATGGACCATTAGGAAAAGCAAAGCGGTGGACGATGATTTTGTAAAGAAAATCGCCTCAATAATAGAGATATACACAATAAACTTGAATCAACATCATGTGGGTGTTATTCTTGATTAAATTTTTAGTTATTGACGGAAAACTAAATTACTATGTGAACAAAAACTGGTTTGACGAATGCTAAAACCAGATATTACAATTAAAAAAATACTCGATGAAGTTTCTAAGGTGATAGTTGGAAAAGAACTACTCTTACAAAGAATTTTGGCTGGTATTCTCGCTGATGGACATATTCTATTTCATGATGTACCCGGATTGGCAAAGACCATGATCGCCCGTGCCTTTTCAATGGTACTCGGCCTGGATTTCAATAGAGTTTCATTTACTCCAGATCTGCTACCTGCAGATATTTCAGGAGTATCAGTATACAATATGAAAGTAAATGAATTTGAATTCAAAAAGGGGCCATTGTTCTGCTCTCTACTATTGGCCGATGAGATAAATAGGGCATCACCAAAAACCCAATCAGCCTTACTGGAAGCCATGCAGGAGAAACAGGTCACTCTTGACGGTGTGACGAGAGAACTCGGTCCACCATTTATTGTGCTTGCAACACAAAATCCCCTGGAATTTGAAGGAACTTTTCCCCTACCCGAGGCCCAGTTGGACCGATTTCTGATAAAAACAGATGTTGGCTATCCTAGCATGGAAGAAGAACAAGAAATTATTAGAAGAAGAATAAATAGAAAATCTGAATCTTTCAATCTAGATCAAATTGTTAACCATGAAGAATTAATGGAATTACAGCAATTAGTCGAGGAAGTGCATGTTGACGATGCCATAATAGAATATATCACTGCACTTGTTCATGCAACCAGACAAGATTCAAAAATTAATGTGGGAGCATCTCCCAGAGGTTCACTCGGTTTGATGCTTATCTCAAGAGCATGGGCACTGATTGATGGTCGTAATTTTGTAAATCCACAGGATGTACAGGACGTGTTCATCTATGTACTTGGGCACAGAATTATACTAAGGTCTGGTGATTTACTCTCTGGAATTTCTCCAGAAGTAATATTGCGAGATATATTACAACAAATTACTGCACCTAGACTGGAGTAAATTGGAATGGAACTCAATCACCATGTAATTAATTCATCTTGGGTAGTTGCAATGCTATTCTTGATGGTTTTTTTAACTCATGAGTTCGCATTTTTAATCGGAGTTGTGGTGTTTTTCTTTCTGCTTTTTGCCAAAACAAGAAGTAAAGAGGACTTCAATAGGGAATTATCCATAGAAAGAACAGTTTCTGGAAAGAGATTTCAAGAAAATGATCAGATAAAGGTCACACTAACCATCACCAACAATTCTGATAAAATTTTCAGAGGAGAGATTTTTGATAATCTACCAGAAGATACGTCTATCTGGGAGGGGTCAAATCTCTTTGTCTTATTAATTCCTCAAGAGGAGACAAAAATATTCACGTATAATGTATCCTTCAGAACGAGGGGGAAGTATGTTTTGGGACCCATCAAAATTAGATATCACAGCGAAGGTGAGGTATATCACGATGTTTGGGATTATGAAAGCTTGAAACAGGTGATAATAATTCCATATCCAGAACCCGTAAGCCAATACACCATACCCCCAGAGTTTCTAACTAAATTGGGTGGCTTATTCAAATCCAAATTGGTTGGCGATGGATTGGATTTTGCAGGAGTTCGTGAATATCGCAGAGGTGATACCTTAAGAAGAATAAACTGGAAGCAAACTGCACGTTACAGGTTACTTCATTCAAACGAATACGAGTTGAATAGAGCCACAAATATCATTATGGTGCTGGATTTGACCGAGGAATCAAAAGATATAGCAGATGCTTCGGTGAGATCTGCATTGGGTATGGCCAAATTCTTGTCTAATTATCGTTCAAAAATAGGGCTTATCACTTTGGGTGAGTTCATTCACTACATACCCGCAAGAAGTGGTAGAAGACACCTGCTTGAGATTACGGAGCATTTGACAAATACCCAGAGCATTGGATATATTAAAAATCGAGACTTATTCAAACAACGTTTGGAACAAGCTGTTTTCAAAACAAAAGTAGTTCATAACGAGGTAATTTTATTCTCCTCACTGAACAATCTCAACGATTCATTAATATTAACCGATACACTCTGTAAACTTGGTAATGTCACAATATTGGCACCTTCCCTAACCCCTATTCCATCAATTTCAAATAATATTCTCACTCTCAGTAAATCATTAATTGATTTGAGAAAACTTGTTATCAATAGA
Organism: Candidatus Heimdallarchaeota archaeon; assembly: GCA_030668165.1. Classification (GTDB taxonomy): domain Archaea; phylum Asgardarchaeota; class Heimdallarchaeia; order Heimdallarchaeales; family Kariarchaeaceae; genus JAJRQD01. The sequence continues at coordinate 5,592 of DAOUUM010000016.1, read as the reverse complement.
CATATGTTGCAAAAGGATATTAGAATTTTTGAATGGCTTCCATCAATTCCATTTGATAAATCGATAGGCATGTGGAGGGCTGAAAAATGAAATTCATGGAACCCAATGTTGACTATACAATGGATCAGTATGTAGAAAAATTAACTCACATAAAAAAATTAAACAAGATGTCCATTGGATTAACTCAACTGGCAGGCACTTGGTGGCTGTTCTTCTATGGGATAATTCTATTTTTTCAACTTGGTTCATTTAATCTGCTAATTTGGGGTGCAATTTCTTTATTTTTCCTGTATATGGTGGTTTATATTGCTGGGGACCATCCCATTTCAAAACCTGTTTGGGTTGTCAGATTAACTGGTTTACTTGGTTTATACTATATGATTGATTTCACGGATTCAATCCTCCTCTCGGTACTGATATACGTTTCAGCAGTGATGTTTCACTCAGATATCTCTGTGCTCATGAGTCGCCTTCAGAGAACCCAATCATTCTCAAACACCATCAAATATGAGAAATCATTAATTACTATTGTTGAGGAGAGTATGGTCTATATCGATGACAGATTGAATTGGATCTATGTTAATCATGGATTTAGTGCAGTCATTGGACTGGTCTTCATGTCCCTGCTTTACCTGATTAATCCACTTATTGATGAAAGAAATGCGATCATATTTCAAATTGTGAGTGCATTGGCAATTATTGTTTTGATAATATATTTTATACCAAATCTGTATCCTAGGATAAGACGGAAAAAGAAAAATGATGAACAATGATGAAAAATCGTTCTCATTAAAACAATTACTAGAGGCCTTGGTGGCAAAAGCTGAGGAAGATGGAATAATTACTAGAGAAGAAGAGGAATTATTGGATCAAATAAAAGTGGATATGGAGAGTGCACAATCTCAACTGGATAATGAGTTGAAAAAAGTAAAAACAAAAGAAGCAATTGCAAAATTACTGAAAAATACCAGTAGAACAATGATTGAAAATGCAATGTCTTTGGCCAGAAAGGACGCAAAACTAAGCCCTGATGAGAAGAATATAATTCAAGTAATTGTGGATCAGTTGGGTTGGTCACTTGATGATTGGAAGAACAGAAATTGGTTTGTTTTCAAAATATGCGTGATAACAGATACTTTGGAGGATACAAACGAATTATTATCTGTTTTTGATAAGATGCTTTGTATGCCGGGTATTGATCCTGCCAACATCTATTCTGGATTATGCATGGGTACAAGTCATTATGTGATAGATAATAATGATGTTACCCTACTGAGTTTTGCTTTGAATAGAACAAGGCCTGCTGATTGGGTAACTAAGGGGTCATTTGCTACTCTTGAATTTGAATCTGCTGAGAGGATGAAATTACAACTGAGAAGAACAGCCCAAAATTTAGTTGCAGAATATTATATCAAGAAGAAGGATAAAAATAAGTGAATTCGGAATCAAAGAATTTTTTCCGTCAAACCAACTTTAAAAAATAGATCAGCTTAGATAATACAATGAGTACTCGAATTGTAGAAGAGGATTATTACAAATTAAATAAAGTGCTAAATGTCAAAGTGAACAATAATTTGCTTGCTTTCGTTGAGCAATCGGTGAATAGATCTGATAACAAATATAAATCACATATCAAAATACTTGATCGAGATACAGATAAAATACGAAAATTTACTTCATCTGATATTGATGGATTAAAAGATTTTAATCCCATATTCTCACCTGATGGTGATAAATTGGCATTTCTATCCAACAGAAAGGATAAGGTCCAGTTGTACATGATATATCTAGATGGTGGAGAATCAGCCAGGTTAACAAATATGGATAAAGGAGTATCCAATCCACAATGGAGCCCCGATTCAAAGAATATTATTTTTTCTGCAATGATTGATCCCGTTAAGGAAATCGAGGATGAGGAACTCAGCAAACTCGAATCTAATATAAAGAAATTGAGAGAGGAAGAAGATGACAAAAATAAGATCGATCCCAAAGTACTTACCAAACTAGTTTATAGGTCCGGAACTGCATTTCACCCTGTTGGTCTCTATAACCATCTTCATGTGGTAAATATTGCAAATCAAAAGATAAAAAGAATTTCTGAGGGTGAATTTAACTATACAGGTGCAAAATGGTTGGACGACAATCATGTTGTGGCGAATGCAAAGCGCAAGGAACCAATTGAAACAAATATCGAGACTGAGCTGATCAAGTTCAACATTGAGGATCAGAGTCTGGGTGAGGTAATCTGCGAATTTGATAAATTAAACTTTGCACAAGCACCAGAAGTGAGTGAGAGGGGTAAAATCATGATTGAAGTCGGTGGAGATCGTGAAACTGCTGGTCAGAATACCAAATGGGCAATTGTCAATGATGATGGAACAAATAGCATTATCAACCTAGATCTTGATAGAAGCCTTAATCAGCTAAAGTGGGTCTCACCCACTGCACTGATGGTATCTGTTGATGATTATGGATATACAGATTTACGCAGGTACAATATTGAAACAAAGGAATTTAATAAATTATTTGATACCGATTCATCAATTGAGGAATTTGATGTTGAGGGTGAAGAGTATTATTTCACGGCTACTGATCCAATGCACCCTTCAGCACTCTGGAAATGGACTAAAGAAGAGGGTAAAACACTGATTTATGATCCAAATGAAGAATTAATCAAAGACAGGATAGTGGTTGAACCCGAAGAATTCTGGCTGGAGAACCCTGAAGGCGTAAAATACCAAGGCTGGTTTTTCGATGCTTCCAAGATTGATGGTAATGAGGAAAAACCCCCACTGGTGTTATCCATACACGGAGGCCCTCATTTTATGTGGAACAATGCAGGATCCATGTTCCATGAATGGCAGGTAACTGTATCTCGAGGCTATAGTGTACTGGCTATGAACCCAATTGGTAGCGGTGGGTATGGTGAAAAATTCTCCCAGTTAATCACAGCAAAATGGGGGCTTGAGGATGCACGTGATCTGTTATCAGGGGTTGACCATTTTATCGATCGGGTTAATCCAGATCGTCTTTATACCACTGGTGGTTCATACGCTGGATTTCAGGTGGCAAACCTCATTTCCCGGGATCATCGTTTCAAGGCAGGATGTGCTCAACGAGGGGTCTATAATATGGCCAATTTCTGGGCCAGTACAGATATTCCCTTCTTCGCCATACATGAGATGCAGGGTGAGGTATGGGATAACCTAAATGAGGTATTTGCATTATCTCCTGTTGGAAGGGCCAAGGAAATCAAGACACCCCTGTTAATTATCCATTCTGAAAATGATTACAGAGTACCTATCTCACAGGCGGAGGAATTTTTTGGTGCACTTAAAATTCATAACAAAGATGTTGAGTTTGTCAGATATCCAAGAGATGGCCATGAGTTATCCAGATCTGGTGAACCTGAGCATGTTGTTGATAGGTTAAAACGTATGATTGACTTCTTTGATAAGTATTGAATCACTTTAACTATTCAATTTAGGTAGTACCTAGAGATCTCATATAAATTATCCCCGTGATTCATTAATATTATCAATATTTGGTTCGCCAATAAATGTTGATGCAGCTAATAAATTGGTTCCATTATTGCATAAATTGGAGATTTAGCCATCGAAAACCACAAAGTACAATCGCAAGAACTTGATAACTCAAAGTAAAAGGTAGAACAAGTGTATCATCTGCAAGGACCACTGCCCATGTATGAAGTAGTGAGTTAAATACCAATAATATTAATAAATATAGAACTGCTTTCCTGCTTTCCTGAGTAATCCCGAGACTTAGCCAGATAACAAGGAATGAAAGTGTTGAGGATAGAGTAATCATATTCATAGGTGAAAATAACAAAGATTCCCCCATTGGGATAGTAGCGATTCCAAATATCCACGAGATTGCAGTGATAAAAATTACCAAACTAATGCTAACCTTTCTAACTAGATTAATTTTCTTGGAATAATCTTTGTCCCATTGAAATAGAGAGTAAAAATCAATCCCTTTGTCCTCTACTGAGCGTTCAATTATCCGTTTTATTATTTGAAGAATAATAATTATCGATAAGGTGTGGGGAATATAGGCTAAAAATGGAAATATTGTCATCGCAGCGTCGTATTCGATATTCAAATAATCCATCACTGATGGTATTGCAATTATCATGGTGGAAATTAGTATAAACAAAAATGCAACTTGAAATAAGGTGATTAGCCATATATTGCGATTCCAAAAACTCAAAGCTCTTGGTGTATCATATTTTGGTTTTTCTAAAGAGGGGTCTTCATCATGCATATGTGTATCATAGAGGTATAAGATTTTTGAATATAATCACAATCGGGTATAATTCTGCAATATTATCACCAATTATTTTAACCTTATCCAGTTTCATGATTGTTTGCTGCTACAGGATTAGCAAGGAGTTAATATCTCAAAAATTCTCATATTATTTTTATTATTATTTTAAATAAGTATTAAGTTCTCTCAGTAAATTAGGTTATCCCCACATTCGGGATCTAATATATGCCTCTTGTCCACCCAATTCGAATTTTGCCTTATCCTTATTCAATTCCCTGTCGGATTTATGTTTTCTCAAGTTCAATCTTTGATACTTAGATTTAATCTTCTCAAACTCAATTGGATCAATCTTATCAATTTTGACCAGTTCAAAATGAGTAATTGTAATACCTTGCTTGGCTAGTATTGTATCCAATTCATCTTTCAAATTAATACTTAATGTTTCTGAATCAGCAATGATTTGATCCATATCAGATCCTACTGTAATATAAGCAATGCCAACTGAATGGGTTCCTCATGTAATTTTCAGAGGAAATACTTACACTCACTATCCAGACCACTATTTGCAATTGGCAAATAAATTTGAATATCTTTAGAGATGATGCATTATTTGGTTTATATATCAAAGGTGAATAAATTTAATTTATATATTACCATCCCTTAAGAGCTCGCATCCATACTTCCTGTCTACCTAATTCGAATTTTGCCTTATCTTTTAACAATTCCCTGTCGGATTTATGTCTTCTCAAGTTCAATCTTTGAAACTTAGATTTAATCTTCTCAAACACAATTGGATCAATCTTATCAATTTTGACCAGTTCAAAATGAGTGATTGTAATACCTTTCTTGGCTAGTATTGTATCCAATTCATCTTTCAAATTAATGCTTAATGTTTCTGAATCAGCAATGGTTTGATCCATATCAGATCCTACTGTAATATATTTGAAAATAGAAACTAGTATCTCGCCTAATTCCATACCTAGAAATCTTATAATTTTATTTTTGTTTTGTAAGTCAAATCCAAAAAATGCTTCTCTTGGACTGTTAATCTGCCATTTTAAATTCACATTCATTTGCAGAAAAAATTCTTCATGGAATAACACAGTATCAACTGGAGTTTCATTAATTAGAGTCGATAAAATAGTAATTGAATCAATGAAGGGTACTAAAAATACAAACCCTCCATATCGCTCAATAATAATTTTCCCCCTCCTCTGCACAATTATGTAATTCTCCTCTCCCATGATTTTAATTCGGGAAATAAGGTAAATTACAGTGATACCAAATACGATGATCAAGATAGTA
>DAOUUM010000019.1 GCA_030668165.1 Candidatus Heimdallarchaeota archaeon | reverse complement strand
TGAAATCCCAACTACTATTGGAATGGAAGACTCAGAATTTACTACTGTTCATCTGCTTGGTAGCATCAAGACCATCATGGAATTGTCAAAAATACTGACAAAGTCTATTAAATTGGGAATTTATATAACATTGAATGAAGAAACGAATGCCAATAGGGTTATGGGTTTAATTCAAAACCAATTACAATCCATTTCATCATACAAAATTAATTATTATGATGATCCCTCAGAAGGGTATTTCACTTCTCAACAGATTAATTATCTGATGTCAACCATGCATGGAATAGTAGTATTTTCCATAATTATCAATATTGTTAGTATCTCCTATTATGGTTTCATAGTAATTACTCAACGAAGAAAGGAATTTGCTCTTTACAGTGTTATGGGGATGAAAAATGATGAACTCAAGAAATTAATTATTTTTGAATTGTTGATTTTAATAATTTCAAGCCTTATAGTGGGTATAATTGCATCAGCGATTCTTTCTGGAATGATCATAAATTTACTAATGACGTCCAGTACAATAATGGCCACCATAGCTATCGAAATAAAGTATAACTTTGTCATATCATCAATTTATGTTCTCAGTTTTCTTTTTGGATCGTATGGAATAACAAGATTAACACTTAGGAGATTATTTAAAAAATCAATTAATAATCTTCTAAGGACTGCATGAGGTATAATTATGAGTGAATATGAAATAGCTGATAAAGGGAAACACTCCTGGTTATTCAGAATTACTATAATAGTTCTGAACCTACTAATATTGTATGTTCTCACCCAATTGGATATATTTTATATATTAAGTCTAATACTTCTAGGCCTCGTTTTCATAATAATTTTCTTGATTAAATTAATTAGCTATTATCAAAAAAGAACCAAACCAGATCTGAGAAGTGATATTTATTCATTCTTGCAAAGAATTGGAACCTTATCTATGACAAGTGGAAAGAAGGTATCTAAAAATCGTTATCTGAGAAACATAGATAGGTCACTAGAATTAATCTCTTCCCACAAGGACACTTTGGATGAATTGGGTCCTGAATTTGACAAATCTCAGCTAACTGAACAATTAAGAAGACATATCCAGACTGATATTTTACAAAAGAAATTACCCAGAACAAGAATCTCTCCTAGGGATGCACTTAATGTTTCACTTAAGTATCTAAAAATAAATCGCAAATTTATACTAATCAGTGTATCTGGATTATTATTGTCCACCTTGATTATTTCTCAAGCTTTTCTGCTCACAGTCAGTTATGAACAAAACCATTTTGATAATTATTTGGAAGATAAGGACAGTCCTGGATATGAGATACAGGTCCTCTCAATGGATGAGGAAGCGAAATCAGATTATATCTCCTATATTGATCTTCAGAGATTAAGATGGAGTAGATCCAATGATATGAACATCACAAATATTGATACTTTTGGAGAAGCTGAATTTGATGTTGTGATGGGCCGGAGATTTAATCTAGATGCTGCTAAAGTGTGGGTTGATACTGTAAAGGTAAAAACATTTCACTGGACTCGAGAGATGTATGATCTATTATCATTATTCCCAACATTTCCAGATATTGAATTTAATCCTAATCAACCATTTCTATTACTCAATCCATGGTTATCAAGATCAGATTTACAAATTGGAACAGTAAATTATACAATAAACGATTTTATAGTAAACGGTAGTATGAACGTTCTTGTTGATGATGCTGAAAAAATTGGTCCATACACAGTAGATTCCCTGCCTTCGTTCAATAATTATACCCTGCCCAACAATTCGATTTCAGATATTTGGCATGCTACAACAAAAGATGTCTCATTTAATGGTAAATCAGATAAGATTTTACCAACCGAGCTATTTTTTGGCACTTTGTTCTTACCTGAGAATAAGGAATGGGATCTGGTAGATACTCTGAAGGAAAATGCAGTTTCTAACGGGTTTAACTCACTAATATGGGGTCGAATTGGGATCAGAACTAGAATTGATATAGAAATTCCACTGCTTAACAATTTTGACCTAAATGAGATCGCTAGTAAACTTGGTGAAACATTAAATATTATTCGTTCGGATATAATTGCATTTTTGGACTTCTACAATATAAATTCTGGTATTGCTTTGACCTCTCCGTTAAGAAGCCGAATTCACACCTATGATGAGGATTTAGGCTTCTTTCAATACTTAATTCCGATCACAATGGTGCCAATGATACTGATATCCCTATTTCTCCTCTTCTTTTCTCTGAATTTGATAGAGAAATGGAAAGAGAGGATATTTAGTGTACTTATTCAAAGAGGAGCATCATTGGGTCATATTAGGATGGTTCTAATTGTTGAGATTTTTGCTGTGGCCACCTTATCTGTTATTATAGGCATGTTGAGTTCAATTCCAATTACCTCAATTTTACTTAGGTCTTCTGGTGTATTCCAATTCAATTTGGATCCAATTCCAGTGATCATTCCAACTGAATGGTACTGGAAAGTTCCTGTACTCACATTTTTGATCACAATAAATTTCTACATCAGTAATATCATTAATGCTGACAGGATAAATATCCTTGAGAGTTTTGAGGCCGGTGAAAGCAGACCGCCCATTTGGAGAAGAATTAATTTAGATATTATATTCTTCACCGTTGGAATATTGTTCTGGATTATTGTTCCCAATTTACCCCTTGGATCCTATTCATTCGTAATCTTTGCAATTTTTGTACATATTGCTATAATCTTATTGATTTTTGGATTTACACTAGTATTATGTAGATATTTTATTGATATTATCAAAATTCTATTGAGTTTCATCGCCCTTCGATTTGAAATGGTCTTACTTGCTGTAAATAATATCAAGCAAAGAAGGTACTTTACAAGTCAACTAATTGCTCTTATGATTATTAGTATGATGTTGTCCCTGATGGCATTAGTTGTACCTGTATCATTTAATCAGATTTCTGAAGATAGGGCTTTATACGATCTGGGTAGTGAGATATACATAGAAAATATGAATTATGAGGAAAATCACTCACTTCTAAATATTGATGGTATTGAATCCTATTCTCAGGTTAAATTCCTGCGATATATTCCATTACCCGCTGAAATTTCCAGTGGTGAACAGCAAAGAGAATACTTATTCCTGGGAATTAATAAGACCTCATTCACAGCAGCAGCATACTGGGATGATAAGTTCGCAGATTCAGACCTTGAAGAGATCATAGATTCCGTTGATGATCAATCAGTTGCATTGCAATCTGAGGTATTGAGTGGACTTGAATTGTCCTTGACTGAAAATTTTACTTTTTCATATGATAGAAGATACATCAAATATCTCACAGTAAGATCATCATTTGATTATTTTCCAAATCTTGTTTATGATTTACCTGAAGAGGGAGTAAATTATGTCGATGTTTCGGTAGTGCCTCTGGTTGCTTCACTTTCTACTATTGATGAGATAGCGGAGGTAACTGAAAGGGATGTCACAGAGGGAGTATACATAAATGTAGGGGATGATTTTGATGTCATTGAGGTATCCAAGTCATTGAAAAGAATATTTGGATTTGATGAAAGAATCGAAGTAATAAGTTACTTGGAGCTCAAACAGAGCTACGAAGAGGAAGGACAGTTTGAATTTCTTATAACCATCATGCATATTATTTTACTGGTAAGTATGGTGATAAATATAATTTCAATTTCATTTTATAATTATATCACAATTACAGAGAGAAATAAGGAAATTGCGATTTTCAGGGCATTGGGAATGGTTAAAAAACAAATCTCACTGCTTCTATTTGTTGAGATCACATCACTTGTACTAGTGGGAATATTTTCAGGTGTTATATCTGGTATAATGTTATCAACTGGACTATTTATAACTCTTTCAAAAATAAATTACTTTGAGTACCCAGTACCTGTGGAATTGAGTTTTGAATTTGTTAGTATAGTCATATATGTCGGGGCAATCGGAATCACAAGTATATTATCTGCTCTTTATCCAGCATTAAAACTATCTAGAGTATCAACTGGAAGTATTTTAAGAGCAACTTAGTAAATTATTATTAATGATAATCTTAACAATTCAAATATTTATCAATTTCAAAATCAGTTACACTAAGGTTACTGTATTCTTTCCACTCCTTACCCTTTTCATCCAGCCAAGCAGGTCCTAGATGTGGTCCCATTGCATCCATGATAAATTTATTTTCACGAAGGGCTAATAGAGCCTCTCCGAGATTGGTGGGTAGGTTAAGGATTCCATCTTCCTCCCTCTGAGCCTCACTAAGTTCAAAGATATCATCAGATCTGGGTTCTGGCGGATTAAGTTTATTTTCAACACCATTTTTGCCGGCCAAGAGCAATACATGAAGCAGGAGATAGGGATTTGTGGTGAAATCCGGTGATCTGATCTCGATTGCAGCCTTACTTGGATCCTTGAACATGGGCACTCGTACTAGGACTGACCGGTTACTATAACCCCATGCGATATAAACAGGAGCTTCATATCCGGGGACTAATCTCTTGTATGAATTGATACTGGGATTGGCAATGGCAGTGATAGCAGAAGCGTGTTTCATAATACCTGCAATAAAATTCTTAGCATATTCTGATACCTTTCCTGGATTATCATAGTCAGCAAATAGGTTCTTGTCTCCATCAAAAATCTGCATATGCACGTGAAGTCCACTACCCGCCTCTCCTTCGAATGGTTTTGGCATGAAGGTTACATCGGTACCGTACTTATTTGCAATCGCTTTGAGCGTGGGTTTCAGAGTTACCAAGTTATCTACATTCTTCATCACATCGGAAAAACTGATCTCAAATTCTTGTTGTGATGGTCCTACCTCATGATGGAAATAGTGAACACCTACTCCCATCTGCTTGAGATTATCTGCAAATTCAATCATCAGTTCAGCACTTTCATCATCAGGTGATATACTGATATATCCTCCCACATCTCGGGGAGTTAGTTCATCCATTGCTTCGATGAGGTAAAATTCTGGTTCAGGTTTGATTTTGATCTGATTGGATGGAAATTGTGTATCCAAAGTATCTCTTAGTAGGCTTCTCGCATCTCCAAGAAATACATCCTCGGTGTCGCCTGTTTTGGATCTTTTATGTAGATAACACAGCACCGCAGCCTTTCTTCTCTCATAGAATGGTAATTCAATAATTGAGGAAAAATCAGGCTCAAGGTGAAGATCTGAATTTTCAACATTTGCAAAACCTGGCAGAGAGGATCCATCAACATTTATTCCTTTCTTGATTCTCTCATCAGTCTTGATATCATCTATATTATCTACAGGTTTCGATAAGGGAACTGTCATACCTCTTGGTTTACCATTTATATCGACCAATCTTAACTCAATATATTCAATTAAATCCATCTCATCAGAGAGCATAGTTGAGATGCTAAGGAACATATAATTAAATCTGTGATTCCTACCTATTATTAATTTAATTATTTTCAATTCTATGTCCCGAATTACATTGATCCGAAGTTAAAAAATAAATAAAAAAATGACCCAGCCGGGATTTTCAAGCATGCATTCACAAATACAAACTTTTTGAACCCGGGTCCGTGGAGTGAGAGTCCAAGATGATTGGCCGAGCTACACCACTGGGCCATAGATTGAATATAGCTCTAAGAGGCACATCTAGGTGATATTAAAAAACAAATTGATAGGTTCGAGATAATTTATTGAAAAATAGGATCTCAAATAATTATAATCAGATTTCAAGTTTATTTACTATTTTAAATAACCAACTCAAGTATTAATAATGATATAGTTTAAACGATGGCTATCCAAGGAAGGTCGAAAGTGTTCAAATATAATATTATCAGGGAGTTCAACCCTCTACCAAAATTTGAGATAAATTGGAAGGATAAATCAAAGAACTGGGAGACTAACAAGGTAAGTCTTCAGTCATTGTACCTGAATAACCGAGGCAATCAATCTCCCAGAGATTTTGAGCATACTATTTTGTACTTGGCCAATCTGGCACTGAGCAATCTCAAGGTGGAGAACAGATCTCAGGCATTTGCACTGGCTTGGGATGCAGTTAGTCTATTTGATATATATCAATTATTCAATGATAAACTAGTAACAGAGGCATTTTGTAATGAAATTGGCAGTCCAATAGTTATCACTCATCGAGAACATGGTAGGTGTATCACAAATATTCTATTTACCCAAGAAATGTGGGATTCCTTGCGAATCCGATCTGAATATGATTCTGGACTATCTATAAATGCCATATCTCCCGCTCTTAAGGTGACCTTGGCTTCAGATTTGGGAAACTTGAGAATTTCTATGCAGATCCCTCCCTTAACACCAAAATCCCCCTCTTTCAATATGCGTAGATTACCTTCTGAACCTATTTCTATTGCCATGCTGGTTAGTGACAAACAAATCCCACAAGCCTGGGGGGATTATCTGGTAGTAAATCTTCATCAGAGAAAAAATATAATCATAGCAGGAGAACCTGGTAGTGGGAAAACCACACTCGCAAATGCTTTATTACTTCAAAGTAATCCACACTGGAGAATCATAATAATGGAGGATGCAAGGGAGGTTATAATTAATACTGAGGACTTCCCAATGGCCACCCGATTTTTCATGCCTGGAGTTGGTGATGATGATAGAATGTCAAAGAGATCCAATGAAATTGCTAGATTGCTTCATAGGTCTCCGGATTACGTATTTCTTGGTGAACTACAAAATGACCAGGATACCAAGGTAGCGTTTGAAGGATTTGCTGCAGGAATTAAGGGAATGGCAACAACTCATTCTGCAGATATTGACAGACTTCTTTCACGATGGATGGACTCCCATAAATTGGCATCTGGGCTACTTCAAGCAATAGATATAATTGTTCTAACTGACAAAATATACTCCTCAAACCAGGTAATTATGAGAACTAAGGCAATATATGAAAAAACCGGAGATGGTTTTCAGGTGAGGTATAGTGAATAAACTGGATATAGATATAATTATACAAATTCTTGGCCTAATTATTAGTGCAATAGTGTTTGTTATCAGTTTCAATATTGAGGAGTTAATGACATTTATTCTATTCTTCATTATTGTAGTTTCTTTACTAATTTTGCTAGTAAACAAAAAGATGAATATTAGCAATAAGGATGTAGACCTCAATAATAACAGAAATCAGTGGTTAAAACAAACCTTATTGAAATCGATAAGACCTGATCAACAAATCTTCCATAGGGTCTCCGCAGAATATGATTGGCAACTAGCTATCGAGACAAATACATTAAATACAAAGGATTTTGCATATCAAGAATTGGGAATAGAAAAATCACAAGAGGAAGAAATTACATTGATACCTGATATTGAGGCTGCAGAAAATGAAATGATAAAAGCAGAGGAAAGAGCCTCCCTTCTAATAGGTGCCACTGTGATACTACCCATTTTATTTGCCCTTGCCCATATTTTCAGATATGTATCAACTCCTGTATTTATCCTGGAATTACAGGCTACATTCATTGTGGGACAACTCATTACAATTTCCCAATCTAGATCTTATAATATAGAAGGTTGGACAGAATTGATCAACACGATTAAACAGGGTATGACAGAACTCCCCAGAAAAGGAAGACGTTTATTAAATAGTTTGTCTGATTTATTTAGGAATCCCTTTGCAAATGAATTAGGTCAGGAATTGGAACTTAGTAAGACAAATCATGCTGTGGCCTCGGGTGCCTCAGCCTTGAAGATGGTAAGTAACCTGTCCCCACATCATAGAGTTCCCATGCTAAGTAATTACCTCAATGGAATTGAAAAATTACCTGAGAAGGAAAGAATTCTAAATATAAGATGGCAAGCATATCGTGGACGTCTTCTAATGGTCAGCTCAATAGGGGTTGCTCTGGCTGCACTCTTGGCCTCCTTGGCACAATTCACTTTTCCTGTACTCTGGTCTGAAATCTACCCAATCCAATCTACACAGTATCTGTATATTGGTCTTGGTGTATTAACAATTTCTCTGAATTGGATTGTGACAAGAATATGGTTAATACCAATTCAACAGATTAGATGGATAGTCATATGGGTGATGGAATATTACTTGGTGTTTGTCTTTGCCTCGACACTATACTTCTAAATTTTTTAGGTATTCATCAATTGTTCTCCTGCATTCCTGATTTTCCTTAGTAAATTTGATGAAATTCTTTATGGTATTAATTGTAAGCTCGCTGATCTGGTGTTCCATGGCACAGGCATCGATAATCGCTACTTCTTCAGGAATCCCCAAAATCACCAATAATTCTCTCATTGTGGAATAACTATAGTGGATATTTATTGCAATTTCCTTCCCTTTATCGGTGAGGGTGATCTTTCCATATTTTTCATAGTTCAACAAACCATCCTGAGCCATTCTTTGGACCGCACCTGTAACTGTAGAGAGACTTCTATCCATATGTTTAGCTATATCGGATACACGGGCATATTCATTTTGAATTGATAATGTGTATATTTTTTTTAGATAATTCTCCGCTGTTTCAGTTAACCCATAATCTGATATTTCTGAACTCATTATTACATTAAGTAATTTTTTGATTTATTAATAATTAGTCATTAATTCGTATTTTTAGTCCCGGAAAGAAAATAGACTTGAATAAATGGTGTTTTTGGTATCTAGGATGTATACAATTTGTAATTATCCAGTTCCAAAAATAACAACTTATTAGGAAATTATTTTAATTCCATACTATGAAATTATACACCAAATCTGGTGATCAAGGTAAAACCTCAATTCTTGGAAAAGATAGAATCGATAAGGATGACATCAGAATAGAGGCTTATGGGACAATTGATGAATTGAATTCAGTTGTTGGTTTGGCAATTTCTAAGGTGCCAAATGAGATAAAAGATGATCTTATCAAGATCCAGTCACTGTTATTTGAAATTGGCAGTGAACTTGCCTCAATTAAACCCAGAAATACAATATCTGTCGAAGATATTACAAACTTGGAATTATTGATTGATCAGGCAGTAGAACAAACACCTGAGTTGAAATCATTTATCTTGCCAGGTGGAAGTGAGGGGTCAAGCTGGTTGCATCTGGCAAGAACTGTCACAAGAAGGGCAGAAAGATTGATTTTCACACTGAGTAAATCTAATGAGATAAATCCAAATATTATCCCATGGATAAATAGATTAAGTGATTTATTTTTTGCTTGGTCAAGATTGTGCAATACCCTTGATGGAATCAAGGATGTTGAATGGAAAACACGATAGGATTGTTAATAATTATAGAAAAGAAAGAAAATAATCGGTTTAGTTAAAATAAGCTTATAATTTTTTATTGTAATATTCGAATTGAAATTTATGACTGAACAGATAGAACCTGATCTCTCAGTATTTTTCACTGCAAAGTCAGTGGCTATAGTCGGTGCATCCAATCAATTTGGGAAAGTTGGTTATGATGTTGTCCATAATCTAGCACAATTTGGTTATCCAGGAGAAATAATTCCGATTAATCCCAAGAGTAAGGAAATTCAGGGTTACAAGGCATATAAGGCCCTGACAGACTATCCCGGTGAAATTGAACTAGTATTTATCTCCATTCCCTCTAAATACATAATCAATGTGATTGAAGAGATGGGACAACTTGGAATAATGCATGTTGTCATCATTAGTGCTGGTTTCAGAGAAACTGGCTCAAAGGGTGCAAGACTAGAACAGGAACTTGGTGAGAAGCTTAAACACTATGGTATCAGGGCAGTAGGACCAAACGTTGTTGGACTAGTGGATACCCACACACCACTGAATGGTAGTTTTGCAGCAAGAATGCCAATCAAGGGCAACCTTGGTTTTATCTCCCAGTCAGGGGCGCTAATAACCGGAATCTTGGATTGGTCCCTCGCCGAGGGTATGGGTTTCTCAAAATTTGTATCACTCGGTAATAAATTGGATTTGGACGAGGTTGATTTTGTCAGATATCTAAGTCAGGATGAGCATACTCATGCAATTCTGGCATATCTAGAATCAATTACTTATGGTGATAAATTCATAGAGATTTCCAGACAGGTCAGTCAGAGCAAACCAATTATTGTGATCAAATCAGGTTCCTCCAAAGCAGGTGCCCGTGCAGCTTCAAGTCACACAGGTTCAATGTCTGGAGCGGATACTGCCTATGATGCAGCATTTGAAAAAGCAGGAGTGATACGTGCACGATCGGTAGAGGAATTGTTTGACACCGCAACAGCATTCTCCACTATGCCATTACCAAGAGGTCCTAGACTATGCATAATTACCAATGCCGGTGGGCCAGGTATAATTGCAACCGATGCGGCAGAATTTGCAGGATTAGAATTATGTGTTCTGGCTGCAGATACAATTGAATACCTGCAATCTGAATTACCTGCGGCAGCATCCACCATCAACCCAATTGATGTTCTTGGAACGGGAGCTGAGAGAGAATACGGTCTTACATTAAATGCTGTGCTTGCAGATGATAATGTCGATATGGTATTGGTGATAACCACCCCTCAAGGAATGTCTGAACCTGTCAAAGTCGCACATAAGATCATTGAACTCCACCAACAATATCCAGATAAGCCTATTGCGGCCTCCTACATGGGTGGTGTAGATCTGGCTGAGGGAACCAGTATACTCAAGAAAAATGGAATTCCTACATTCGCTTTTCCAGAAAGAGGGATTACTAGTTTACTGGGTCTATGGAAATATGCCAAGATCAAGCAGGATATGAGTAAGAGATTACTGGAACCTGAACAATTTGAGGCAAATAAAGATGAGGTACTGGAGATCTTTGATTCTGTTATCAATAAGGGTAGAGTTACATTATTAGGATCTGAAGCAATTGCGGTTGCCAGAGCATATGGTATACTCGCTCCTGATACCCGGACAGCATTCTCGATTACAGAGGCACTTAGACATGCAGAGGCCATTGGATATCCTATAGTAATGAAAATTTCCAGCCCCGATATTATTCATAAGAGTGATATTGGTGGTATTGCCATCAACGTAAAAACCGAGGAGGAAGTACGTCAACAATTCACCAAGATGATGAATGCAGGAAGACAGAACTATCCCCAGGCAGCAGTTATGGGTGTGGATATTCAGGAAATGTCAAAAGTTGGAAGAGAATTAATTCTTGGAGTTTCTGAAGATCCCCAATTTGGTCATATGATAATGATTGGCAGTGGTGGAATCTATGCTAATTACCAAAAGGATGTATCCTTCGGGATCACCCCAATAAACAAAATCGAGGCAACAACAATGCTGGAGAGAACCCGCATTCACAAAATTTTGCAGGGTGTCCGAGGAGAGGCTCCAAGTGATATTGAGAGAACTATCAACACTCTTCAAAGAGTATCACAACTGGTAACTGACTTTCCAGAAATACTTGAAATGGATATTAATCCATTATTTGTATTTGATGAAAATCAAGGAATAAATGCGGTAGATGTCAAAATCACATTGGATCGCACTAAAATTTTAAAGAGACAAGAGGAGGAAATATCATAAAATGAAATGCAATTTACTAATAACATCAATTAACCCTGGAGTGGGAAAAACTACATTCACCCTTGCTTTGGCACTAAAGCTAAATTCTAAGGGATACAAAATTGGATATTTCAAGCCAATTTGTGATAATTATGATTATACAGATTCAGCAGATGCAAAAGAACTGTTACATATGGATGAGGATCTGAAAACAATTTGCCCAACCACTGTGACACCGTTTGAGTATGACATGCCTGATGAGCAGGTTGAGCAGATTAAGACGGATATAATGGATGCTTATAACCGCATTCGACCGAATTACGACTTCTTAATAATTGAAATTAGTCGAAAAGCGGCATACCTTGCATATCTCAATCTTTCAGCAAAGTATCTAGCAAAAATGCTCAATGCTAAAGTGCTAATCTTGACTGAAGGAAGGGATGTTGAGGATGCAGACCGATTTATTTTTGGTCTGAATTATTTCACTGCGGCGGATGTGGAGGTTGTTGGGGGTGTTATGACACTTGTACCTCAGGAAATGCTGGAACATTTCAAAACTGTAGTAATACCAAAGCTCCAAAATGTACATAAATTGAATATTCTTGGTTTGGTACCATCTCAGGGTTCGATAGCGGCCCCAACGGTAGAAGAGATTTGTTCTAAATTGAATGCACGGGTTCTAGCTGGCAAATCTTATTTGGATAATCTAGTTGAGAATTATCAGGTGGGTGCGATGAGTCCAGAAATTGCCCTCAAATACCTTCGAAGGGTTACCAGAAAAGCGGTAATCACAGGTGGTGATCGACATCAACTGGTTATTGCAGCTCTGGAAACCGATACCAGCGTGATTATTTTAACAGGATCTATTTTACCTCCTGCTGCAGTGCTATCCAAGGCGGAGGAAAAGGGAGTACCCATTCTATTGACTGCATCAGACACATATTCAACTGTACGAGCTTTGACAGATCAGCCAATTTATGGCAAGTTATATCTGAAACAAACCGACAAAATTGATGCATGGAACGAAATTTTCGAAACCGTTGATTACAAGAAAATAATTGAACTCCTTGAGTGCTAATAAGTAAAATAATTCTTGACAAGATCGAAGATAAATTAAATAATACAGTACAATCAAAATTGGTAAGGATTCAATGGATAAGCAACAATACATCAAATCGGTCTCAATTATTCTACAGCGATCTGATTCAAAGGTTTTGATATGTCAAAGATCACATGAATCATCATTCTTTCCGGGTTTTTGGGTATTTCCAGGTGGTAAGGTTGATACAGAACTACCCGATAATTGGGAGGGCACTGAGTTAGAGGTAATTGAAACCCTATATCAGGAGATGTATGAGGAGGTTGGTATTCTTCCTGGATTGAATTACACCATTGAACCCAATGACAGGAAAAAAGACTGGTTCTTGATCGATTATGATGATAGATTGAGAAAAGAATTCAAACAATCTATTGTATACATCGGTCACAAGAGAACTCCACCATTTAGAAAAAGAGTATTTGATGCAGCTTACTATCATCTCAAAGGCGAGATGGTTGATGCAATGGAACCTCTAATTGATGGAAATGAACTGATTGATCAGGAATGGATACTTCCACAAGATGCAATTCAACAGTGGGAAAATGGGCAAAAACTGATTCCCCCTCCTATTCTTCATCTACTACGTACCTTGGCAAAGGATCCTGGCAATTTGGAAATAATTACACTGATTGAGACTGACCTGCCCTTTGGATTACAGACCAGAACTGAATTCGCACCGGGTTGGCAGGTTGTTCCCATTGATTCAATTACTGTGGAGCCATTTCAAAATACTAATCTGATAATATTTGATAGGGGTGAAGATACACTTATTGTTGATCCTGGTGCATCAGATGAGGGCAAGGATCACTTCATGGAGATGTATAATTCACTTCCCAACATTCCCAGTGTTCTTATCACTCATCACCACCAAGATCATTACAATGCCCTTAATTTCCTTGCAAATGAAACCAAAGCATTAACAGTTTACGCTCATCCAAAAACCATTGCAGGGATAAGACAAAATATCGATTCTAATAATTTCAACTTTGTGCCTATAGAAGACGGTATTATTGAAATTAATGGAGTGGATTTAGAAGTAATTTTTACACCAGGCCATACTGATTCTCATTTATCTCTCTATGATAAGGAATATGGCGTGTTAATTGCTGGAGATCATGTGGTAGGATTTGGTTCTGCTGTATTGGATGAGATGACAGGTGATATGATACAATATCTAGATACCTGTAATAAACTCTTAAATCTCGATTTGAAGTTGATTATTCCATCTCATGGACCACCCAGCTTCAAACCCAAAGATTTGTTGCAACAGTACATAGATCATCGGATGGATAGGGAAAATTCAATATTGAATTCGATAAAACAAGGAGAGGTGAATTTGGATGACATTGTATCATCAGTCTATCATGATGTACCAGAGTCAATGTGGGACCATGCAAAAATCAATATCAAGCACCATCTTAAGAAATTAACAATAGAAGGCAAAATTCCAGATATCAATAGTCTTTCATCTTAGTATACCATTGAGATACTGCTTCAATTGCACCATCATGTATTATACATCCGTCCTCTTTGAACAGGGAAGCATTGGAATTACTGCATAGATGTTCACTTGCACCCACTGCCTCATAAACAAGGGTTGGATGGCCTGTTCTCTTCGAATATTTCTCTAGGACCACCTCTGATCTTATAGTTCTATCGTCACCTGCAACTACAAGAATGGGAAGATCAAATCCATCAATTTTTTGATCATTTACACCCGTTGAGATCAAACTGACGTGATGAATTTTATTGGACATCTGCATCTCATATGCCTTGCGATAATAATAAGCAGCTCCAGCTTGAAATGCTATCACACCTATTTTTTCGCGATCTATATTTTCTTGGTTGATCAGACTTCTGTAGGCTGCAACAATATCTGCCTGTATATTTAATCCAGAACTGGATTTGCCGGTTCCCCCCTTATCAAATCTAAAAACTGCCCATCCAGCTTCCAGTATTACTTTAGCAAAAGGTTGAAAATAGTTATCATAACCTGGATATCCTTTGGCTGTGCCAAATCTGTCATGCTGGGGTAGGCCTGGAATAAACAAAACCACTGGAAAGGGGCCTTCTCCTTCTGGATATTCAATCTGACCAGCCAGTTCAAATGGTCCAGAGTTGAATACAACCTCTTTGACGATCATAGTTCAAGTATTCGTTCAATAATAATGACTTTATTGATAAGTGATCATTTCTTTAGTGATAATTAAAGAGGATTAATATTTTATTTGTTAACCAATCGAATTATGGAATTAAAATATGAGATGATAGGTGAAGGAGAGAACCTATTAATTCTAATACATCCATTTCCAGTTAACAAGAATTATTTTGACAAAATAAAAAACAGTATCTTACCATCTAGTTGGAAGCTCTGTCTCCCCGATCTCCCAGGATTTGGTTCCACTCCAAATGATATGGATAAAGAAATTTGGAAGATGGAGGACCTGGCTAAACTGATTGATGGTCTCGTCAGAAAGATTGACCATGACAAATTGGTGATTGGTGGAGTATCAATGGGTGGGTA
This sequence comes from Candidatus Heimdallarchaeota archaeon, assembly GCA_030668165.1. GTDB lineage: Archaea > Asgardarchaeota > Heimdallarchaeia > Heimdallarchaeales > Kariarchaeaceae > JAJRQD01. The sequence continues at coordinate 2,395 of DAOUUM010000019.1, read as the reverse complement.
TATTTCCATGGCATATGCAAAGATCTATCCTGGCAAGGCTCAGGCCTACATACTATCAAATACGAATGATGAAGCAGATGCGGATAAGGGCGCAGGAAGACAGGAAGTTGTGAAAAATATCCTCAGAGGAGACAAGGATCTATTTCTCAAGAATCTTTTACATGATAAATTGGTGGGTGAGACAACCCTTGTGAAAAGAACCAGCTTATTGGATGAAATAAATACCATGTTTGAAGAAACCACCAGTTTTGCCATTATTCAGACCATGCGGGGAATGGGTGAGAGATCAGATAGCAGGCTATTTTTCTCCAAGATACAAGAACCCGTGCTGGTGATTGGTGGCAATGAGGATAATCTGATTGCAATTGAGGTAGCTAAAACAATGACCATGATCTACCCAAAGGCTGAGCTTGCTATTATTAATCACACCGGACATTATTCCGCAATGGAAGATCCTGAAGCCTATTCAAAGTCAGTAATTGGATTTTTGAACAAATTATAATTTTGGGATTGCTCAATAATGCTTGATTACAGTAGATTTGTAGTGGTATTTGAACTGGTCATACTAATTGGAATTATTATAAGTTCAATTATCAGTATTTTTACAACCTACAAATGGATCAAACAAAGAACTTACGACATGGCTAAGAAATCTGTAATCAATATTTTATTTCTAATCTTTTTTGTCTTCTTTAAAATGTCCAGAGAGGTATCTGATAACCTTTTTCCAGTTACATTGCTAATTTATATTTCATTATTTCTAGCTCCTCTTAGCCTATTCAATAAATATCCTAGAAAATTCGATTTGGTAAATATAATGCTTGCCCTACTATATTTCTTTCTTCTGATAGGGAATATCAAACCTCTGTATACCATACAATATCACAAGATTATGAGATTACAGTCAATTACAGAGATAGAATTCTCAATCACAGTACTAAGTGTTCTATTACAAAGTTTCATCATTTATTGGTACATTAGAAAGGATTTAACTATAAATAAATTCCTTTCCTGGTTATTTCTGATCAGTTATCAGTTACTGCACAGCTATTACTCCCTCTCAGACTACCCCAATTATTCCTTCAGTCTGATATTATTCCCTTTACTGTACTATCTAATCTATGCATCTAATTACATGGGAAACCTAGGAGAAAATAAATTCTTCAAGGAGAGATAAATATGCCCAATGGAGTTGTCAAGATAGTTGAATATAATCCAATCTGGCCCTCTTTGTTTCAAAAGGAAAAGAAACGATTGAAGGATACATGTGGATCATATATCCTAGCAGGAGAGCATATCGGAAGTACCTCGGTACCTGGATTGGGTGCAAAGGATATCATAGATCTCATGGTGGCAGTTGAAAGTATTGAGATCGCAGATAAATTTCTCATTGAGAAGATAATTGGAATGGGATACAAGTACTCAAAGCATCTGGAGGAATTCTATCCTAATAGGAGATATTTTTCCACTATTCCGGGAGAGATGGAATATCATTGTCACATACATATGGTGGAATGGGATACTGGATTCTGGAGGAAGCATCTCATTTTCAGAGATTATCTGAGAGAATTTCCAAATGTCAGGGATGCGTATTACAATTTGAAGATTAAATTATCAGAAATTCATAATAGTGAGGAAACCCGTATACTGTACACGGATAGTAAGACTGAATTCATCGAAGATGTTGTTAATAAGGCCAAAAGATACTATAATGTAGATTTTTTAGGATAATTGAAATAAATATAATTATCTTAAATCTTTTAAGTTTGATAGCAAATATCCAAACATGACAATTGAAACAGGAAATAAATTTCCAGATTTTGAATTAATGAACCATAAGGGAGAGAAGGTGTCTTTGAAAGATATGAAGGGCAAGAAATTCGTAGTTTTCTCCTACCCAAGGGCTATGACTCCTGGTTGTACCAAAGAGGTGTGCTCGCTAAGAGATCATTTTACGGAATTAAGAGAAAGAGGTGTTATTCCACTAGGTCTATCCAATGATTCTGTTGAGAAAAACAAAAAATTTGCTGTTAAGCATAATGTACAGTATGATCTCCTCTGTGATGTGGATAGCAAATTACTAGCCGCACTGGGAGCATATGGAGAAAAAAAGATCTATGGTAAAACCTCGATGGGTACATTCCGCTACACCTGGATTGTGGATGAAGATCTGACCATCAAAAAGATATTCAAAAAAGTAAAAACTGCCGAGCATGGCGAGGAAATCCTTACCGCACTTGATAAGCTTGAGATGTAGATAATGATCTGTCCTCGTTGCAAAATCAAGATGAAGGACATAAAGAGAAAGGGAGGATTCCATAAAAAGACCAAATATCAGTGTAAAACCTGTGGTATCATCAGAATGAAATCAAATACTTGATATCAGTATTCTTTG
>DAOUUM010000263.1 GCA_030668165.1 Candidatus Heimdallarchaeota archaeon | reverse complement strand
GTGGGTGCGAACACCAGGGGTACAACTAGTTGATCAGCCAGATATTCATCTATGCAGTGGTCTGAGTCCAACTCATCTATCACCCTATCAGCAACCTCCTTTCCAATCTTCTCTGCTGGTAATCCCTTCTTTCCCAGTGCACTTGCTCCCTTGCATGCACCATTATCTAGCTTGATAACAGCAAGTAAACTGGATCCGGGTGCCGCAGTATCATGGTAATTTATTATTTGAGAATCACTTGATTTGTATTTATGAAATCCATTAATCTGTCTTTTGGCAACCTGTGCTTTTTTCAGATGATTTGAGGCAATACTGATCAGGAATATACTCTCAATTTTATTTTCTTCTAACACCGTTTTATGATCCATCACGGCTGAATTAATGGTAAAGCCTCCCCTGGCACCACCCTTGGGATAGAATCCCAGGCGATCCAATTGAATGTCAATATTTTGTCCAAACAGGGAGAACACTGGTCTTGTCACATATTTTAGATAATCAAATGAGGGTGCCCAATTGGTATGGGTACCACCACCATCAAATTTCACCGTTATTTTTTTATGCGATCCAAAACAAAAATTAGAGACAATTTGGAAAATGAGGGTCAGTGATGCAGCAGTATCAATTTTCAATTTAATACATTGATTTGTGTCAATCGTATAATCTGGTTTAATATATCCATCACCGAGTTCAAAGATAATTGAGGTAGATCCTAGATAATCACCATGTAATTTAGCTCCTGTTAACTGGGCCAGTAATTGGATTCCCTGCAGGTGCTGGGTTCTCAATCCAGCTTTTTTTCTATCTGATCTGATATTAATTACCTTGATTGATTTTTCTAGTGAAAGCGCCAGTGGTAGAGCTACCCGCAGTACTGATCCACCACCGATTGAACCATCAATTGTAATCATTGATATGTTTGATTAATGATTTAGAAATTAAATTTACTTATTTGATTTAGTTTTATACTTTAGTTTTCAAGGGTAATTAACGATAAGATTTCTGGAACCTTGCTCTTGCACCAGGACCACCTGCTTTCTTAGGTTCGGTACGTCGCACATCACCAGCAATCATGGTTCTGTCATAGTCCTCAAAGACCTGTTTGACTTCTTCTTTTCCAAGGTATTCGTTTATTCCCCTTGCTATTGCCATTCTAACAGCCTCAGCCTGGGATACAACTCCACCACCATGAACTCGGATTTTGATGTCCATATCATCTTTAATAAAACTTTCAGCCAGAATTAAAGGTTCCATCATTTTGATTTTCGAGAATTCAGGTTTAATAATCTCGATTGGAACACCATTAATTCGGATATTTTGTTTGCCAGATTTACTCTTCATCAAACGAGATCTAGCAATAGCTGTTCTACGTTTACCAGAGGTTAATATAATTTTACTTGCCATTTTATTCACCTAGTTCTCTCCTCATGAGTCCATCCAATATTCTTGGACAGTTCTCCAACCGTGATATACTTCTTCAAGGTTTTTCCTTGTGCTACGGGTACGGTTTGGAATTCAACTTCCTTCAACTCATCAGGTATGTCTATGTAAGCAACTATTCTTCGAAATGCCTCTCTTCCTCTTGTTGTCTTCCAGGGCAACATACCCCTAACAGTTCTTCTTAGAATTCTGTCTGGAAAACGTGGATAGAATGGTCCCCTCTTGGGATTTGTGTGCGTAGCACGTGCTCTTAGTACTTGATGGGCATCAATTAATGTTTTACGATTACCTGTTACAAGCACATTCTGTGCATTGACTACAACAATTCTCTCACCAGAAAGAACATTTTTGGCAATCCAAGAGCTTAATCTTCCTAATATAAGATCGCTCCCATCTATGTAAATTGTATCACTTTTGCTCATAATTTCCACCTAACCAAAAATCCTGATCCCGGTACCTTTGGGATTCTCTTCAACTAGTTGACTAATTGAAAGTGTTCTACCTTTCGCAGCCTCAATCTTTGTTTTTGCAGTTTCACTGAAACCTATTGCCGCAACGGTAATTGGATGATCAATCTCACCACTACCAAGTATTTTACCTGCAACGCAGATAACATCGCCTTCTTTGGCATATCTGCGAAGCTTACTGATATTCACCTCAGGACGACGTCTTCTGGGCTTTGTCAGCTTAACAGAAATCGCCTTCCAAATTTTTGCATCGTTGGTACTACCAGCAATGCGTAATTGGTGAATAAGACTCGAAACTTGAGGATTTGTGGGTCCTCTATCTCTCTTTACCATACTAAACCAAAGTGAGATTCATAGATTATAAAAGATAAGATTGTGCGCGCTAGTATAATATCAATTGAAATCTGAAATGTAATTAGAACTTAATTTTCATCTTCTTTTTGAATTGCTATTCTCTCAAAACTAATTATTTTGCTTCTAAGTTTGGGATCCGTCTCATACTCTTCCGATGCGGTATGAAGGCTCTCAATAAAATCTTCAGCTTTTCCATGGAGAATATCTGCTGCTTTGATTACAATGTTTTCTACTGGTAGGGATCCATTACTCTCCACCAGGAAAATTATCTGATTTTTATCCTCCCTGACAATGATTGAATCTTTTTCAGCTGCTACAACACATTCCATACATAGATTACATTTGAGTGGATTTGAAAGATTTATAGATGAATTCTTGTCATCAAATTCCAAGATCTCTCTTGGACAAGCATCAGCAACCTCTTTGGTAAATTTTGTACCGGGCCTGATCTCAATAATTGGCATGTACTGATAACCAACCGAACTTACAGGTTGAAATTTGGCATGTTCCTTACCAGTACCAAATCTGGCAATGGCTTCAAGGATTAACCTTTGACCCTTACCCATCTTCATGATAGGAATGGTATCACTGGCTGCATAGACTCGTGGATCGCTGGCTTCAAGATCACTTGAATAGATTGTTTCAGTTGCATCCTGACCTGATTCACGGGTTAATCCCAATCCGATAGTACACTGGGAACAGCCTGCTCCATCACAGTTCTCACATTCATCAATCATATTCAGATCATCAATATCACTGTTTAGGGGAATTAAACCCAATCTATGTGCAATATATTCATCGAACAAGGGTAGTGTATTTTCAATAATTATCACTTCTTCAATTGCAATTGTTGGAACCTCGGCTAGTATGATCCTTCTCAGTGCATTGGCAAAGGCTGGCTCTGTTCCAGTGATTATGAATCTATTTATTAGATGACTATCTGAATATTGAGAGAAAGGTAATTGACGAACTTCCATTGGATATACTCGAGCTAGAAACAACTAATATAAATTAATAGATGAGATTCATGTTGAATATGTAATGGCTGTGGTAAATTTATTGGTTCAATGAACGGTGGCAAAATCGATTTCTTTTTGATATAGAAATAAATCGGGGTGTATATGCCAAGAGAGATAACAATTGACGACCTTGATAAGAACTTAATTGAGAGAACACACGAAATATTCAAGAGAAGATCCGGTGATTTCATTAAATTCAAATTAAGAACCACTAAAACCCTCTATACTGTAAAAGCAAGTATTGAAGAAGCTGATGAAGTTGAGAAAAAAATCAACTCACTGAGTAATATAGAGATAACAAGCGAATAAACCCTAATTAAATTATAAAGTTGATAGATTAATATTATTTGTTTAATGTAATCCTAAATGGACTAGTAATCAAGGCCTTCTTCGACCGTGTCAGATAGAGCTTTGAGGTACATCATTCCTGCACCCCCCACAGTTGCGAGTAAGCCAAGGAATAGGTAAAGAGTTATACTTGAATCTTTCGTATATGGTAAATCAAAAGATACGAGCAGTGTTTGAAGTGCAAATACTATAAGAGTTGCACCCAAATATAGGAAAGGAGCTGATAATATTAGAAATATTAATCCATTTTTGAATACTGATCCAAAAGATGCCATAATTACATCCTCATTTACTTCATATATTAAACATTCTAATCGTCTAAATCCCATTGTCAGATATAGAGCCTTGTTTAAACCGAATAAGTCAGTATTCCTATTATGTATCAATAAATATATGGCTATTAGATTATTCCTTTTTTCCTATCTGAGCCAAGGCACCCATTGAAGGTATGTTCTCAACTTCTTCGTATTTCATTCCAGTCCAGGGTTGGTTCTTTCCTGCTATAAGATCCTTGATCTGGTCATCATATTCAACATATTCAGGTACTCCGGGGCTCTGCCACTTGCTACCCATACCAATTTTTTCCTGTAATTTAACAAGGCCAAATATTAACGCTTCAGGTCTCACTGGGCATCCAGGGATGTACAGATCGATGGGTAATATCTCATCAGCTCCTCCTATAATTGCATATGACTGGTAATATTTACCTCCGGTTGATGCACATTCTCCCATGGCGATTGCCCATTTGGGTTCGGGAATCTGGTTCCAGAGGTGTCTTAGTCTTGGCGCTAATTTATGTGATACAGGTCCATTTATGACTAGTGCATCAGAATGCCTGGGGGATGGACGATAAATCATACCGAATCTCTCAGTATCAAATCTACTCGTTCCTGCAGCCATCATCTCAAGTGCACAACACATAATCCCAAAGGTTAGTGGCCAGAATGATGAACGTCTCGCCCAGTTCAAACGACCTTCAACGAAGTCCTTAACTATCTCAAATCCGATTTCAAAACAACTCCAAGTATCACATCAATTAGATGCAGTTTACGCAGAAATTGACTACTTTAAAATATAATCATCTAACAACAATTTCAAGCAAAATGATTTCTAGTAAGCTTGAATAATCTCCAAATTGATTTGAAATTATTCCTGAATTTTTTTAATCTGTTTTATTAATGATTCTAACACTGCATCCTCTAATTTTTCATAATTTGCCTCTAGTAAAAGTACTCTGTTAAGAACTAACTCTATTGATTTTGCCCCGTTATCAACGAAGGTATGAAGAAGTGCATATGCATTGGAATCCTTGCCACC
>DAOUUM010000065.1 GCA_030668165.1 Candidatus Heimdallarchaeota archaeon | reverse complement strand
TCTATTGCACTTCGTCTTCAGGTTCTTCTATTGTCCATTTGATAAATTCTTTATTTATTTCTCTTGCCTCTTTAAATATTTCTTCTACACTTAACTTTGAGAATTTACTCGGATTATGATCAAATATAACCGGTGTGATACTTATTTTCTTCTCCTCATAAACAACATAACTATCCTTTTTCTCGTTCAGATCCTCACGTTTGGTTCCCCATAACCAGAAATATTCCTCGCCCTTGGGATCCTGCCTACTATGAAGATAATTAGTGTATTTAGAAGATTCTAATTCAGTTATCAAAACTTCTGACCTCTCAGATATCTGATTTGGAAAATTAACATTTATGAACATTATTGAATTCCAAAAATCCTCAGAAGCATTGAGAAATGCCTCGGTGATCTTGATTGCCCATTGAGCCGCTATCTCTATATTACCTGGTACATCGTTGGAGTAGAAGAATTTATCAGGCACATCCATACTGAATGCAAAACTCTTAATTCCCATTAGACCAGCCTCCATTGCCACAGCAGCTGTTCCGCTGGTCAGAATACTATGGATGGATGTATTATCCCCAGAGTTAATCCCAGATAATACCAGGTCCGGTGTACTGTAAAAGTGATTATGAATGATAATCGATACAGCAGGAGTGCTATTATAAGCCAATGCTGGAATTCCACTGATAGTCTTTGCTTCATTTACCCGTATTGGTCGATGAAAGGTTAATGATTTTGCTCTAGCAGTTTGTTGTGTAAAAGGAGCAACAACTCGTATCTCGCCAAGTTTCTTGGCAGCACGTGCCAGGACATCGATCCCGAGGCTGTTAATCCCATCATCATTCCCAATCATTATGTACGGATTCAACATAGGATGATTTTACAGGTGGGGATTATGAAAGTATGCCATGGGTTCTGAAGATATGATTTAACTTGAATTAATAAATGAACTCCCATTTTTTATTTTATTACAAATTACTTTGTCAATGGACTTCATTAATTCCATAAAGTTAGAATAACCTATTGTTTACTATGTAAATAATGGATATTCATCATCTTATTCAGTCCAGATATCACGATATAGATGGGGATGATGAATTTGATACGGTGCTTGAAGAAATCAAGGACAGTACCGAATTAGCTGAAGTTTATTACAAATTGGGTTTTACTTATCTTCGTACCTATGGAGATCTTGAAGAATCAGATCACTTTTACCATAAAGCACTGGAAATATTCAAAGAGGAAGGATTGAGGGAAAAATATATTTTAACTCTACGAGATATTTCTGTTAATAATGAGCTTCGTGGAGAGTATGATAAAGCATTATCTGGATTTGAAAACTGTCTGGAAATGAGTAAGAAAATTGATTATGAGTATGGGATCTGCACTTCAATTGGTGGGATTGTCTTACTACATGTTCATCTCAATAATTTTCACAATGCAAATGTAGCTAAATTGTGTAATGAATGCAGGGATCTTGCAGAAAAACTTGATAGTGACCTATTAAGGGAGAGCGCAGTGCTTGTTGAAGCTTTACAATTAATTTTTGAATCGAGATTAAAATATCAGATGAAGGGTCAAGAATTATTAGAAGGATTAATGGATTCGACTTTTCCAGCCATAAAAGTCAGTGTCACTGAATTCCTCTTAATTACCTACCTTGAAGAGATGATTCGTACAAATAATGTAGAATTACTAAAACTATCAAAACAACTGATTGAAGATGTAAAACCCTCGATGAAAAGTAATTTAGTCCAAAAATTACGTATTACAATTCTTGAGTCAAAACTTCATATGGTCGATGGTGATCTTGAAAAAACTAGAGAGCTTTTAGAAGGATTACTAGAAGAAGTTTCAGGTCAGGGAATGAATAAAATGTTCGTTCGATTTTCCGATGAGATAAAAACCGAAATTGAAGGCCTAAATGAAGAATACAGCAAATGGAAAAAATTAATTGCAAGTAATGCCAGTTTTAAAGAGATAATGGACAATTCAGCAATGCGTCAATATATCTTAAAAGCAAAAAATGCGATAATTAACAAAGATGCTTAGAATTATTCGATATAGAATTTTCTAATCGCGGATAGCAGAAATTAGAGATAAGTTGGAAACAGCCTAAACCATATTCTAACCAGAATTTGACCCACAATAATGATTTATTCAAAATAAATTTCGAATTATTGATAATTTATCTATACTGATGATGGAAATTGGCATATAACTCAAATTTTTTGTTATTTATCTCACAGAGATAGTAGAAATAATCTGAACTAACTCCCTCTTTACCAAGTTGTTTAAGTGCAGACAACAATTGTCCTCTATGAAAAGATCCATGATCCACGTATACTATTAATTTCTGCAATGCAGTAACCTTTACGGAATCATCAGGCCCTACTGGCATAATCCCAAATTCTTTTGTTGCATTCTCTTCCACGGCCTTAGCAAAATCATCATCGGATTTCTTCCAAAATTCAAGAATTTCATCTTTATTCATTTTACTCAAATCCTCATTAGCTTTAATATAAACAGGAATTTGATTTTCAGCGTAACAAGATTCAGTCATTGAAATCATATGTACTAACAGTTCTTTAACACTCCTGTCAACTTTATCAATTCGATTAAATTCCTCGGTAGTTAGCTCTGCAATCGCTTTTCTATATCGATCGTGTGCCCAAATTAAATAATGCCCTAGATTATTCATTACTAATCTCTGTATAGTTATTTATATTAATCTTATTCTCGGAATTTCTTAATTTGCGCTAAAATCCCCTAACCAACTCTGGTGTGGTTTTATAGCTTTTTCTACCACGTTTACACAATGAGATCCATATTAGATTTCTAACTGAATACTTGCTAACTTGCCATAAAATATCTGAATTGATTATCTCTTGAATTACACGTTTATATTCAGATTATTCGAACATTTGATATACTGATAACTCAAGGCAAATTCGGTATCAAAATTGACATTACAGATCGTTATTGGTGGAGCCTTCGGAGACGAGGGCAAGGGCAAGATAACTTCATGGCTTGCCAAGTATGCTAAGATAGATGCAGCGGTGAGAGCTGGTGTGGGACCGAATGCCGGTCATTCAGTGGTGTATCAGGATAAATTGTATAAATTAAGATTAATTCCATCTGGATTTGTGGCTGATGATGCAAAAATATACATCAGTGCTGGTGTTCTGATCAATATTGACATCTTGATGAAGGAGATTGAATTGACTGGAGTCAGGGACAGGATATTTATAGATCGTCACACCGGTGTTATCACAGATGAACATATTGACAGAGAAAAGGGGAATAAACATCTGATGGATACTGTGGGTTCAACTGGATCGGGTTGTGGCCCCACCCATGTCGATAGAGTGAACAGATCACTCAAACTAGCCAAGGATTATCCAGAGTTACTACCCTATATTGTTGATGTATCAAAAGAGGTGCATGATCTTCTTGAGGATGGTAAGAATGTTGTCATCGAGGGATCACAGGCAACATTTCTATCACTGTATCACGGAACCTATCCCTATGTTACCTCCAAGGATGTTTGCGCATCAGGTGCCCTATCAGATGTGGGCCTGGGTCCCACGATGGTGGATGAGGTCATTCTGGTACTAAAAGCGTTCATGACAAGAGTTGGTGAGGGACCCTTTGAGAATGAACTCGAACCCGCAGAAGTGGAGAAACGTGGATGGCAAGAATATGGTACTGTTACCGGAAGGCTCAGAAGGGCAGCTCCATTCAATTATGAGATGGCTAAAATCGCTGTCCGGATAAATGGTGCATCATCAATTGCTATTACCAAGATGGATATTTTGTTTCCAGAATTAAAGGGGGCTAATCGCTTGGATCAGCTCACACCAGAGGCAAGAGAGTTTATTCACAAAATTGAAGATGAAACCAAAGTTCATGTTAAATATGTGTCAACTGGGCCTGAAGTGGATGCAATGATTATCAGAGAATAAAATAATAATTCGAAACACTATACAAATTTAGAGAAATCAGAGGAATCTTCCTCATCATCCTCGTCAAACATAAACTCATCGAGTTCCTCAATATCGGGAAAATCCCTGTATTTGGAGGATTTGGGGCGATTTTTCTCCTTCTTGATCAGATGCTCACGCAGATTATTTGCATTTACATCCAGTGGGGAGACCTCAATTCTCTCCTCAAGGGAGATTGACAGTAACTCAACTAATTTTTTGGCTGCTAGATAATCAGGAATTGTTGCTATACAATGTGGTAGGATCGCATAACAGGACATACTGCTCTTGGCTGCCTCCATAAGAGTCAGTGCAACTGTTCCATACACAGCCCCCTGATTGGTTGTCCAGAGACCCTTTTCCTCGAGGTAGCATTTGGTCATCTCATCAGAGGTGACCAGACTGTATCTGAGTTCAGTGGCATCGGCTTTTCTACCCGTGGGTAGAGCACCCAGTATCACCACACTGGCAGGATCTATGGATAAGTACCATTCAAATAATCCCTCAATAAATTCATCAAGATCATCCTGGGGTATGGATACCTCTGAGAGTACCAAAATATATGAATCATTTTCATAAATCCTGACTGGTTGAGTTATTATTCCATTTCTTACAAGTCCCACAGCTGGTATATACTTGGATTTGATGTAGGCTTTCTCAACCATCCCCAACTTATCAATTAAGTGATTTGATACGATGGCAGCAACCAGACCTGATCCTGTGAAGGCCTGCAAGATTACCTTTCCTGTCGGTTCCAACGCTTTTTCTTCAATAATATCTATGGACAAAATATGATCAAAGGTCATTACTATAATTACTTAAAAAAACTAGGGGTCGGGAAAAATATAATTTTTAAAATTCTTCAGAATTGTTGAGTTTGTAGGGGTTTTATATAATTTCTGAATTTTTTCAGTATTTTGTTTTATACTCACTGCATGTTTTTACTACAGGGTATTGCGCTTTCTTAAGCGTCAGACAAAGAAAAGATTTTCCCTTTATCTTGCAGCTTGAACATAATGAACTATCTGGTAAATTTTTTGGACCAGATATGTCATATGCCATTCCGCTCAGGTTTTGTGTTAATTCTATTACACTCATTTTTTTCATCCTATTTAGTCAATTATTAGTGACTATGGATGGGGCGATATCCGGGGACATCGGGAATAGTTGATATTGACAGTAATGCTACTGTACAATGAGATTATACAACCTCTATTCGTAGCGTACTTCCTAAGGTATATATGTATTTCTCAATATTAACTATATATAACCAATGTAAATGATAAAAAATTTCATTATATACTAGAGTTGGGGGTTGAGCAACTATTTTATGACAATATAACATATTATATTTTAATAAAATAGTATAATTTAATTTGAAGTCCATGCGAACTGCTGTATGCACTTTTAATATTATTCTAAATTTGTTCTTTATTGAAAACAAGCTAATTTAACAAGTAAATCGAAGATGAAAATTATATTTTTTAATCGACAAATATCACCCTGTGATACGAAAGTATTAATTCAGATTATCACATAATAAGGTATAGATGGCAGAGAATCGGGATCGCAAGAATAAACGTGTTGCCGATGGTGCCACTTTATTCTCAGGTAAAATTGGTGAATCCAAAAAGAAAAGGATTGTACCAAAAGTTGATATTAGCAAAACCTCTGCCATTGTAAGACATATTCCAGATACTCAGAATTTGGATAAGTTGATCCATCAACTGGATCTACTTGGAGTTGATGTGAAATCATACAAGGATCAGTACCTTCTCAGGAGAATCCGGGCCAGACTTGGTAAACTGCGACTCAGCCGCTATGAGGATTACAATAAATATATAAAATCAAATCCACAAGAGATTACGGAATTAAAAGAGTCCCTTAGTATCAATGTTACCAGATTTTTCAGAAACAGGGATACCTATCTGTACATTAAGGATAACGTGATACCAGAAATTTTCAAGAATGCACAGTCAAAAGTAAGTGCAGATGTTAAATTTCTTTCTGTAGGATGCGCAGTAGGTCCTGAACCGTACTCCTTGGCTATGATTGCAAGTGATAATAAACCCAAGACTATCAATCTCAAAATCCAAGCATCGGATATCAACCAGGATTTACTGGATACTGCCAGATTCGCCACATATTCAAAACAGTATGTAGCTGAGATGGATAATCTAGAGGTAAGTAAATACTTCGATGTCAATAAATTTGGAGATTACGTGGTTAAGTCCGAGATCAGGAGAACCGTTAATTTTTCAAAAAAAGATATTATGAGCGATACTTACCCAAGTGGAGTAGACTTGATATTGTGTAGAAATGTTCTAATTTACATTGACAGAGAGGCTCAGAATGAGGTCATCTCCAAATTTATCAATTCATTGAGACCTGGTGGATTTCTTGTCTTGGGTAGAACCGAGACCCTATTTCTGGATTGGCGCAAATATGTGGACATAATATCGGCAAAGCATCGAATCTATCAAAAATCTGGTGGTGTGATGGTTCCTGAAGGAGAATTTCCAACCAAGGAAAGGAAGCATGTATTCAAACAAAAAGAGAAACCGAGTGTAGATCTAACCACCCGTCTTGAAGATCTTAGGAACTTTAGAAGTGTATTTGAGGAGAGGAAGAAGAAATGGGAGGCCAGAATTGAAGATACTAATTTAACCAACGAGAAAAACAGACAGAGGGTAATGCGACAGAAAACAACTGCGAGCAAAAAGCCCTTTTCACCACTAACAAGTCCCACAAGAATAAGTCAATCCAAGCGTTTATCCAGCACACCGGGATCACTAACAAACTATAGATCTATGCTAAAAAATGTTGGGGATAAATCAAAGGTATCAGATGTCAGAAAGGATACTCAGATACACAGAAAGAAAGAGGAGGAAAATGTGTCTCCCGAAGAATACTATCGTAGACTAAAAGAACAACGCAAGAAAAGGAAGAGATAAAATTACTTTTTAATCCTTCTACTCCAAAAAGATATGATTATGGCGAGGAGTAGAAATGACAATCCTATCGATTGAAGAGGTGATAATACCTCTGTAAATATTATCCAGGCCAAAATTGTGCCTAGAATTGGTTCACCAAGAGTAGCTATGGCAACATCAACTTGATGCAATTTGGACATTGACCAGTTGTAGACTGCATGCCCCAGGATTCCTGGGAATAAGGCAAGTAATGCACCCCAAAACCACAAATCAATATTGAGCAATACACTAATTTTGTTCTGCACTAGCAGCCAAAAAATCAGTGTTATGGCAGATGATAGATTAACCAGCCCAAAATATCGCCACAGCCCATATTTGGAAAGAAGTAATTTGGCAATCAACAAATAAATTGCAAACCCTATAGCAGAAGAAAGAGCTAAAATCAATCCAAAACTTGTATTCTCAATTAAAATTACAGAGAAATCAAAACCAATGGCTTCAATGAATAGAATTATTGTTCCCAGTACCACCAAAAGTATAGCACCTACTTGTCGATAGTTCATTTTAGTCTTCAACAAAAAGAAAGAGATCAGTGCTAACCATACTGGGGCAGTATTTGTCAAGCTTAGACTGGTACTGATGGGTATATAATCAAGGGAACTGAACCACCAAGCGAAATGGGATGCCAAGGAGGCACCAGCTAGGAATATCAGACCTGCATCTTTAACTGTCAATTTCTCCTTGACAATTGAATCAGAACTTTTTGATTTGGAGATTATCAGAGCCAGGCATAGTGAGTAGATACTAGTGATAAGTACCCGTACAAATGCCAAGGCATAGGAATCCTGGTTGGCAAATCTTATGATAAATGAAGAGGTGGTCACCATTATAACACCGAAGAATAAAATCAATCTGACTATGCCTCGGGTCATATCAATTTTATTAATTAGTGAAATAATTTATTCTTATGGTTTTTAATTAATAAGATGAATAAGTTTTGATCTATATTGAAGTATCAGTCCACAGGATAAAATTGTCATAATTCAGCATGATATGACCAATTGAGGTTACAAAACTGGTCAATTTCTTAAAAGGTAACAAAAATTGTACAAGGACTAAAAGAGTAGATTAGATTATTTTCTATTGAATAGAAAATGATTATAAAGTATATATCTATAAGATCAATTCAATGAAAGAGCTTCGTATTGAAGTACCAATGGATCGACAGGATACCATAGAGGATGTCACAAATGACTTCAAGTTGATCTGGTCCAGAATGGAACTAAATGATGCTAGATATTTATACATAATCAAGGTAGAGGATAGTTACACAAACAATTTACTCCATGAATTGAAGTCGAGGGGGGTAGGAGACTTGTTCGGGAGTATTTCAATTGTCCCCATGTCTTTATTCATTGACAGTGGAAAGGATCAAAGTACTGTGGGAAAATCAGCTGCTGCAAATGTAGAGGAAATATTGGCAAATATTGAACGTTCTGCTGTTCTTTCTGTTGAGTATATTACTCTGGTAATCCTCTCCGCAGCATTGGCAGCCTTTGGTTTGATGTCGAATAGCATAGTTATCATTATTGGAAGCATGATTGTTGCCCCCCTGCTAGGACCAGTAGCACTTACAAGTATTGGAGTTCTATTCCCAGGACGTGGTCTATTGAGGAAGGGAATGATTGCGGAGGTCGTGGGAATCGGATCTACCGTGGCTGTGGGATTGGCTGTGGGATTAATTACAGGGATCAAGGAGATTGATATCACAGAGCAGATGATCGAGAGAGCAACTGAGGCAGATCCATACAATATTGTATTTGCAATGCTATCTGGGATTGCAGCTGGGGTGATAATATCCAAGGGACAGAGTCTATCTATGGTTGGAGTGGCAATTGCAGCATCTCTAGCACCCCCAGCCGCAAATATTGGCTTATATCTCGCACTCTTTCAATTTGAAGGAGCTGCCGCTGCAACTCTACTGCTTCTAATGAATATAGTTGCCATCAATGCCAGCTGTTCCCTAATGTTCATTATTTTTGAACTACCCCGAACTGCTGGAAAATCCAAGAGATATGCTAGTAGAACATCTAGAAATAGTAAAATACTGACTTCGTTTGCAATTATTACATTTATTTATCTTAGTTATTTATACCTCATCTGGCTAGATGTGATCTAAAAAAAAATGATTTTTAGAAAGGTTAATTCAAAAATTTTAAATTTTTATGAAGTAACTAGTAATACCTTTAATACATGGATGTATCCTACTTCTATGACGGAGAATTCAAAAAATGGATACAGCTCTACTTATTACACTGATTGTGTCAGGAATAATAATTTCTGCACTTTTAGTTAAGAATTTAAATGTGGTAGCCCCCAATGAAGCCCATGTTATAGCAGGGGGAAAGAAGACCAAAGTATTTGACGGACGCGGAAGATATGTCTATATCCCCATCCTAAATACCAAGAATGTGCTGAGCAAGTCTGTGATGGAAGTAAACATGAAACAGATCAAACTACACGATATGAATTATCTTCCTTTTGCAGTGGAAATCAGTTGTAAGGTTCAGATTGCTGACCCAAGAAAAGCTGCTGAGACTTTTGAAACAGGAGCTCCCAATGAGATCAAGCCCATCGTTGATGATACGATACAATCAGCTACCAGAAGCCAAGCTATGCTTCATGATCTGGTCACAATCATGCGTGAGAGAGATACAATTGAGAACGCGATTTATACATCTACCGCAGATAGTCTTGCAAGAATTGGTCTAAAAGTAACACTTTTTGATATCAAAAACATTACCGATCTGGTTGATACCTCAGTTATCCATGATATGGAAAGACGTCGATCATCTGAGATTCACAAGGAGGCTAGGATTGCTGAAGCAGAACAAGTATCCCTGGCAGAGATTTATGAGGCTGAAAAACAATCCGAATCTGAAATCAAGAAGCAAGAGTCTTTCCAGAGATCAGAAGAGGCTAGGTATAAACAGGAACAATACATTGCTGATCAGAGGCGTGAATTGACCATAAAAGAGATGGAAGTCCTAGATGTTGATACCAAGAGAAAGCAAGAGATAGAGAAGGAAAGAACGATTATCGAAGCATCTGCACTTGCTGAGAAAAGAACCATCGATGCATCGGCTCAGGCTGAGGCAAGAAGAGTTCAAGCCCAGGCAGATGCTGATGCAATTTTGATGAAACTCGAGGCTGAGGCT
>DAOUUM010000126.1 GCA_030668165.1 Candidatus Heimdallarchaeota archaeon | reverse complement strand
GTCAGGGGATATCTGTACCTCATATGCATGGGAACAAATGACAAGGGTGCGAGCATGAAAATATCACTAAATCCCAAACCTACAGCATGAAGAATTAAACTGGCCAACCACATGAGAATGATGCTCCAGATCATAAACTCATTTAATGAATAATTATCCTTTTGGATATTATTCCATGGTATGTAAACTGTCTGTCCTGATCTAATCACTAAGCAAGAGTTATTTTCAAGCAATAATAAACTTTCTTATCTAAGTTTTGAGATTTCTAACTACATTTTCTTCCATTTAACCATATTATCTTTAATTATTGACAATTTTTCAGAACCAATGGATGATTTCATTAACCAGTTTATAAATATATCAAGTGTTCCCAGTGAATGAATCTTCACCCTTGCATCCTCCATCATTTTTTTGCCCTCATCATTGGTACGGTCTATCAGAACAATGAGGTCCTTGACAATATAACCTTTGGATCTTAATGCCTCAATGGCATCTAATTTTGTTGCTCCTGTTGAGATCAGATCATCTATCAGCACCACTTTCGTATACTTCTTGGGTAAGATACCCTCTATCATTTTTTTGGTACCATGTTCCTTAACATCACTTCTAATTTGAAGTAATGGAATATTCATATCAAGGGAGATGCCAGTCGCAAAGGGAATACCAGCAGATATTAAGCCGGCTATACATTCTGGATGATAATTAAGCTCTTGAATCATTGATTTGTACACATCAACCACAAATTTGAATATTTGTGGTTCTGAGGGTATTAGTCTTAAATCAAGGTAAAATGGAGATATAATCCCTGATTTCAGTTTAAATTTACCAATTTTAATGGCACCAATATTGTATAATTTTTCGGCAAATATTACAAAATCTGGATGATCAATATTCAAATCATTCAATTTACTCTACCCGGCGTTCAGATTATCAAGTGCAGTGTTGAGTGGAGTGTAGGGAAGAAGTTCGCTCATCTCTTTTGGAATTATAATCCATGTGAATGGATCCAGTGATACATATCTCTCCTCTTCTTTTCTTAAGAATTCATTTGTATCCTCATACATCTTCAACATCGCTTGATACAAATTTGCTCTCTGAAATACAACAGCTGATGGATTAATCTCATATTCATTCAAAAAGTTCTGAATCCTAAATATTACAGGTTCAATCTTCGTAATAAAATCAATTTGCGGTTTATTTATTAATTCATTCAGCACCTCAATTACCAAAAGATGATGAATTTGGAATTCTAGGTTTGGTTTGACAGTGTTAAGGATGTTCAATCCCTTGTCTACCAGAACTCTGGTATCATTGATCACTCCGCTGATGATTGATAGAATACCTATTTCGAGGGATGTGATGGGGTTAAATGCCGATGCACTCTCCAAGAAAAATTTACCAAGCTGAGCCTGTATGAAAGGGGTCCAAATAATATCCAACTTGAGGAAGATGTCATGTGCAGCTACAATATGAACTTGAAATTGAAGAAAGAACCGGAATTTGATAAAATTACTGGATTTGATGAAATTATCAACCACACCATCTTTTGCCTGGGGGTATAATTTGTAGTTCAAATCAAGAAATTCTATGTACAGATCGAGAAGTTCAAGTTCTATATTAGATGGATATTTATTGATCAGTGGTATATCTTCTCTCATCTCTATCTTAGCAATAATTTCTTCTCTTCTCAACTCAGAGACGACATGTTCATCCTGTTTATTATAAAAAAGCACTTCCATTACTTGTGAATATTTGGCTACCGCTCGCCATAATTTAGATTCTGTTCTGAAACTCATCAGTTCCTCGTTACTCTGAGGGTTTTCATTGATATCAATTACTCCAGTTTTGTAGAGATCCTGTACTTTATCGAGATGCTGATCTATTTTGTCACAATTAAGCACTATGGCTCTGGCCAGTATGTGATTTATATCCTCAATTGAATGCAGAATAACTGGTTTATTGTCCGGAGTTAACTGTCTGGGAAATTCAATGCCCGAAATCAGATCAGCTCTTGCCATTAAAGCAACAATGAATTCATTTTCATAAACATAAAATGATAAAATATCATTTGTAGTGTCAAATGGAATTGCATTTGCCTCTTTTTCCAGTTGATAAAATCTAGAGATATTATAATTATCGTCAACGAACTGATTTAGAGCTGCAAATTGTCTCAGGGCAAGATCTGCCCAGGACCCCAATTGACTCATTGGAATTTCAGGCAATCCCAGGACTGGTGCTGAGAACAAACCAGCGATAGTGAGGTAATTGTTGTATTTTAGTGCAAATTCCTCAAAATATTTTGGATCTGTTGGTGTGAGATTGAATTCAATCTCTTCTGTAATAGAAATTTCCTTTGATAATACATTAGCCAGAACATTGGATACTCCGATAACAGTTGCCCTGGGATCGACTGCCGCGGTTGTACAGAGATGGTTAAGCAAGTAGTTTGAACATATCTCAATAATTTCAGGATAAATTCCATGAAATCGAGAAAGTTGATTTGTCAACATTTGCAGTTCATTGATCAATCGCATTATAATCTGTTGTTTATCATTAACATCATAACTACCGTCCGCTCCAAACTGGGCAATAATATCTTGTAACTGTTTTATCTTATTTTTTAGTGGGACCAATCTAGCTCCAGGAGTATCAGAATCCAGAGGTTTAATAAACTGGTAAATATCTTGAATAAGTCCGTTGATCTCATTGACAGGGTCAAGAGCTCCTTCCTGATCCCTATCAATATTTAGCATGGTTAAACCGGGCACACATGATTCTCCTAATTATATTTTAGGGGATTATTTCAAAATTTTAAAAGATTACATATGGATTATATTTTTTTGAACTGATTGAAGATAAGATATTCTTTTTCAAAAGTTACGATATTTCATTTATTGATAAGTAATGAATCTTGCTTGTACGTTAATTCAATGACATCTTCGCTTTCTATGTATGGAAAGCAGCGGAGTACCAGATTCTTGGAGGGATCAAATCTGCTTATATCAGCACTGAATACACCTATTTCCGATTTAAAGGCATTTTCAAATTCATCGATAAACTGGGATAGTGCTTGATACAATATTCTGGTTGAGTTATCAGTTATCATGATACCTGAGACGGATTCACCCCGATAAATGACTATTGCCCTATCAATCAAGGATATGAACCTGAGATATTTCTCAGAACCAGTTTCTTCCTCAACAAACTTTGCGATGGAGTTAATAGCAGTTGATAGCAATTCATCAGGGTTTTCATGCTCATCTTCCTTATCCATATCCACAGAATAAAGATAAATTCCATGTTCAGAGCTAACCATTAGTCTATAGATTGTGGAGGGTACTGTGAATACAAAATAGGGGTAGCGAGTGTACATGTAAGCTAGAACAATAAATGTCACTGAGAAAGTGATTGCACCATAAATAGGGGGAAATGCAAATATATCCTCTCCGAGCTCATATAATCCTGCGAGTACATAGGTTAGGGTTGAGATGAAGATCAGAAGTGCTCCACGGCTGTTTTTTACATTTTTTGAGGAACGGTAGGCTCTGAAAAATACTATACAAGTAAAGAACATGGCCGTTACTGTAAATATATCAAAAACAGTTTTAGATAAGCGAGCAGATGCTGCTGTATCAAAGATCAGAGCATAATCGACAAAAGTATCTCTAAATAATAATGTCAGGTAAGATGCCCAGAGACTGATGATAATTGTGAATCTAAATAAATTGGGTTTGTGTCCATTTATTGCCTCTGCAAACAGATAGATCATAAATATGGCAATGCTGTAAGGAATCGAGTGATACTCATTAAATCTGAACTGGTCTGCCTGCTCACCTAACTCCAAAATATTTATTTTAATATAATAGATTACTAATTCAACAATTCCCTGGATAAAGGCTAATGCGAATATCGAGACCATCCAATTAAGGGATTTGATTCTGTATTTGTACCGTCTACGCAGAAGGATTAGAAATATAATGCCAATTAGAATAATTTGTCCAGATTTGATGTAAACATCCGCTATTGTTTCTGCCATATGAGCGTCCCAAGTCTATATTCGGTTTTTAGTTTATTAAATTTAACCGGATTAGACTTATCTTAATAGAATTTATATTTTATAGTGGATCAAAAATCCACCCATTGACTTGAGTGATGCACTGGTTCGTAGGATTCAACCACTATTACATCCATTGGATGATCACCAGTGTTTTCTATGGCATGACATTGATTTGGTTTAACAATTACAATCAAACCGGGTTTTACCGCAGTCTCCACATCATCAAGTGCTACAATTCCTTCACCAGTCAAAAAATACATGATTTGAACATAATCATGGTCATGACTAGCAAATTTTTCTTTTGATCGCAGACAAAACAGTCTTATTGAACCGGAATTTAGAAATTTTTTGCCAACCAATTCCTTTGTTATACCCACTTTCAGATCTATCCAAGGTATATCAGATGTATCAATTATCTGATCATTCATTAACAATACAACTCATCACTAATTTATAAAATGATTTTTGTTTGGAAGTGATTTTGTAAAGAAAGGGAGTTAAGTTCTGACTAATAATTTTTCTTTTTGATTAAGTATTAAATAATCGAATATTCGTATTCCACATAGTTATGGTGATTTTTTCATCAGGGAGTGTAAAAAATAATTATGAATCTTTGTTCAGGGAGACAAAGAGGGGTTATTTTCCATTTGGTAAAAAGAGCCTATCTATATTCCTCATAATTGCGATTCCCATAGATATTGTGATGTATATTGTCGCCACTTTTGGTTATTCGATTATTGATTCTACATCAAATGAACAACTAATCGAGATTTTGACTCCATTGATTACCCCATCAAGGTTTGTTCTGGTACTTCTGGGACCTCTGATCACTTTTTTAATTTATTATGCGATAATATTGATATTTTTTTACGAAGAATCAGAAAAATCTGGATTTAATCATGTTTTTGAGTATACCATAGCAGGAGGTATATTATCATTGTTATTGGCAATCACCCTCAATTCACGAGCTTTTCTGGTTTTTGTTGTGTCATTCTCAACGCTCAATCTTGACCCACGGTTAATTATGTTCACCATCTACGCAGTGATCGGTCCATTTATTGAAGAGGTTGCCAAGGCATTACCTATATTCTTCATGGCTCGGGGTTTGGCCACAATCAAAGGCACGGATAAAACCACAAGAATACTATCTTCAGGTAAACTGCCTGTTTTTGTTGGATTAACAACTGGTGCTCTTTTCAATCTACTGGAAACATATTGGTATATATTTAATGTGGGTTATATTTTCGATCTTGGAGAAAGAAGTCAAGGATGGGATATTGTTGCATTACAAATACTTATTCGAGCACTGAATCCCATTCATTTACTAGCAGCTGGTATTTCAGGTTATGGCATATCTCTTGTTCTCTGGAAAGAGAGATCGAATAATCTTAATTTTGATGAGTTGAAATATGCGTTTTCTAGTCTTGGGCTGGCCATATTCATTCATGGCTTATGGAATGGATACTTGACCTATGCTGAATTTGAGGAGGTAGCTGTAATAATTGTCTTGGGTAGTGAGATCCCGGTATTCAATGTCATTTTCATGTTCGTATCGCTAATTGTACTGGGTCTATTGATTTTCAGGGTCAGCAGATTCACTGATGAGACCTGTACGTACTGTCTCAATTGGCATTCTCCGCCATATGATAAGGAATTTCACAATAGTCAGTTCTATCCCAAGATCTCATTATGGAATAGATTTTTGGGGGCGGTATGGAATAAAAAAACCATTTATACCTGTTTGAGTTGTAAGTCTCCGGTGGTAGATAATAAATGCACTGGATGCAATGCGGCTATGGTTTATGCCTGCAGTAATTGCAATGCACCTATACCGGTCTACAGTAAAAGTTGCTGGAAATGCAATCAGGATCTGGTTCCTGTTTTTGATAGTGTCCTGAATTATCGCAAGGACTGGGTGGAGGATATATCAACGGGATTTTTATTAATTTTCACCGCATTCTATGTACCCATGACTTTTGCTATGGTTATCTATTTATCAAAAAATTCCTCAAGCATTCAAGTCGATGCCAATGGTATTGTAATAGTATATTTATCAATATTTAGCATTCTTTATCTCCTGGCAATCAAATGGATAAAAACTGAGAATCGAAGAGCGATGGGCACATCGCTATCCAGAACTATATTTGCCATGGTAATATTACAACTAAGTCTACTTTTATTATTATTTGCTATAATAACTATGGTCACAGGATTAGTTCTATCAGGAATATTATTTCTATTGGAAAGCTTTATACTAATGATTTGGGCAAAAAATGTGGTATTTGGATTTCAACCATTATTTCACCAAAGTGATATGCTTGAACAGGAGGGTGATATCTGATGAGCACAACAAGAATAATCAGAAGAACCACAATTAAGAATCTTAACCAAAAGCAGGAAATGGTAAAACATTCACTGTATACCTTTGCGATTGTGAATCTTATAATATGGACTGCAAACATTGTGTACACCCTTGTAGAGGGTGAAATGTTATTTCCAACCATGTTATTTGATATGGATTTGGGCTTAATCCTATTATTCAGTGCATATTACAGCAGTTTTGATAATAGCATAATATTTTTGTTCATTCTTCTTGGTTGGACAGTAGCTGGTCTCTATGCCAAGCGAGTTGGTGGGAAAAAGTATACCACAATCATACTCTACGCATCGCTTATTCCAGCGATCATCGCTTTTGTTATTATTGGAGTTGTTGTTGTCACATTTTTGTTAAATATCAGTCTGGCAGCAGTCTTATCTGTTTTATTAATATTAGTAGTGCTATTCGCGTCCATAGGTGCATCTGGGATGTTTCTAGCTATTCCAGGATATATGATTGCCAATATTGTCAAATATAACGTATCCCAGGAAGCAGTGAATCAGAGTTTACCTGATTTCTTGGTATTATTCGGCATGGTTCCCAATGAACCAGTTAAGTACTGTCCGTTTCGAATGAAGGATAAGCCTGGATGTGCATTTCTTGGTTATACTGCGCCTGATGGACCACTGATTTGTGATTATCAGAGTAAATGGACCTACTGTTACGTTTACTCTCATCTGTATAGTAAGCTGGAGGATGAATTCAAATGATTGAGGACAGGAAATATCAACTAAGTAATTATCAGAGATATTTGATATATTTCTCATTTGCGGGATTATTATATATCATATTCTTAGTGATAGCAGTAATAAATCCACAACCTAATCTCACATACCCCACAGCCAGACCTGAGATTGAACCACCAGAATTCGATTTTAATGTTGACTTTGATGATGGAGGAGGAGCAGTACAAATCATTTTTTATATTGTAACTGGATTGATTTTGGCAATCCTGTTGTATCAGTTGATGAAATATGGAAATAGTATTGTTGCGAACAGAAAAAAGATGGATAAGGAAGAGGAACCAATCTCACCAAAAGAAGCTGAGAAGAGATTAAAAGATGCCAGAACCCGTGCTTATGTTATATTGAATGCTTCAATACAAAATGGTAATTACACGGAGGGTTATATTGAAGCCTATCAGATTCTTGATGAGGATCTTGATTTTTTCAGAGAAATTGCCAGACCTAAATTCTATACACCAAAAGAGTAT
>DAOUUM010000390.1 GCA_030668165.1 Candidatus Heimdallarchaeota archaeon | reverse complement strand
TCTGTTGAAATCACAACAACTGAAGACGCTTTTATCAGCATTTTCCAATTCTATACTCTATGGCCACTATTGGTGTTTGTAGTTATTAGAATAAAGATAAAAAAGAAAAATTACACAAAGTATGTAAATAAATAATATAATGTTAAAATGAATTATATTATAACTACAAGCTATTTTCCCAATCTCTGATTATTCTACTCTCTCTTCTCAGATGGCTGAACTGTCCACTGCATTAAGTTCAGTACCAATTTGATTAATACTATTGTAATGAGAATAATTATTTTTTCATTTTTGATTTCACAAGCAGATTGTGTTATTTCTACACAAGAAAGTATATCTCGGATTATACCCATATAGGTAGTATGAAGAGATTCTACATTCCACTGATATGCATATTGGTATTTTCAATTTTATCACAACCCGTGAATGTTTCATCTGATGCAGCTGCTAGAGTGATTTTCTCAAAATACAATATTGATAACGCTCAATGGACCAATGTAAGTATTGGACCTTTTGGGTATAGTATTGATTCAGACAATGAATTATATGATCAATTAGATAATGAATTTATCAATAGCCCTTGGAAACTAATTGAAGAAAAATTTCTTGAGGAGAATTTTTTTAATTTGGATATATTGGAAATTGATCCAAAGAATGTCCTGCAAATAGATTATATAGATGATTCACATACTGTTGCATTTGATGAAGATGTTTCTCAGATTGAAGGATTACTGGGAATATTGAATAATATTTTTCAAAGAGCAATAGGAGATTTCCAAAATGAGTATTACTGGCCTACTGATCTTATTATTGATGTTATGGAAAGTTATCCTGAACAGTACGGGGTCACTACAAGAATTCAGATGGCAAATGGTCTATTTTCACTTGTATATGATGAAAATGCTACATTGATTGTTTCTGACTATGATATTACTGCCAATTATCTTGCTGATCCCAATGGGAACATAAGCTATATTACAAGTGAGAATTTCACAATAGCTATTAGTGGAGATATTGCAGAAATTAGCTTCAAAACATTCTCTATTGGAGTTGACAGTAGGCCTGCTGATTTATTCTTCCTTGTGGTTCTCGAGAATGGTATGTATCTCAAATCAAGTATCCAAGATATCTTCCCAATAATTGGCCACTCTGATGCCGATTTTTCTGAATTCCAGCAAATATCGCAAACATCAAGTTCAAATTTTCTTGAAATGCCAGTTCAAAACATTTGGCTATTACTTCCAATAATGGCAATATCCATAATTTCACGAGTCTACAGATCAAATAAGCATACCCTCCCCAAAAGATAGTTGGTTTCTTTAGAAATTTATAGATAAATTTTGTAACGAAATCTAATATTAAATAATATACATGGCAGCTTTAAAGACACTGTAATACAGGATTTGAATATTAATTCAAATTGTTTCTCCAATCCCGGATTATTCTCCTCTCTCTTCTCAGATGACTGAACTCTCCACCACTCAGTTTACCTGCCTTGTTTTAATAATCCAGTAATTCCCCTATGAACAAGAAAATAGGAAAGATTCTTGAATCGGTACATATATTGATGCAAAATACAGTTTGATTGCAATGAGAGCAAATATATTTATAATTTATCATCACATTCTTATTACATAATGCTATCTAAATCTGAAATATTAGATGTTTTTAGAAATGAAACAGATTGGATTTCCGAGAAATACAATTTCAGATTTGTATATCTAGCAGGATCTGTAGCTAGAGGGGAGCATCATAAATGGAGTGATATAGATATCTTTGTTGCCTTTCCCGAGTTCCTAGAAATGAGCACAGAGGAGAAATATAAGACTCTTGGGGAGATAAATCTCACTTTTTCCGATAAAATGGAGAAGGTTGTGGTTAAGGTACTTGAATCCCTACCTATGGTTGTGCAATTCAACGTGATTAAGGATGGAGAATTACTGTTTAATTCTGATTCTGAATACAGAACACAGTTTATAGAGAATTTATTGAGATCCTACTATGATTTTGAACTCTATCGGAGTCGATTAATTAATGCAGCCGTGGAGGAACAGTATAGATGAGTTTTGATAAGAAAATGATTAAACAAAAGATACTTGATGTTGATATTTATCTAGAGAAACTCGGTGATAAATTACCTAAAACACTTGATGAGTTTCTTGATGATCTTGATGCTCAACTAATTAATCAGCGAATTTTTGAAATTATCACCCAGACAATGCTGGATATCTGTTATCATATAATAGTAAAACAGAAATTAAAAATCCCAGAGAACTATGGTGATTGTATTAAATCCCTTTCTAGCTTAGATATTCTTTCACCAGAAGAAACAGAAAAATATCGTTTAATTATTGGAATGAGAAATATCATTGTTCACCAGTATGGAGGGATCGATTTGGGTCTGTTATACCATGGATTAGGATCAATTGCAGAAGATTTTCACAAATTTGCTAGTAAGATAATAAAATGGATTTCTGATACTTAAAACAGTTTAAAATCTAGATTTTTATCATTGCAAACTTTTCTTCATGTTCTCAATTATTTTCCTTTCTTATCTCAGATGATCGAATTGTCCACTTTATAATTCCTCCTATTTTAGGTTGTTAATGCAATATTCTATAACATAGTAAATATATTTATACAATAAATTAACTCTGGAATACTATGAGAAAATTCTTGTTAGTTCTTGTTTTAATATTAATGATGACTGGAACAATGAGGTCGATTCAGGAACAGGAAATTGTAATCTCAGAAATTACCATAAATACCTTTGTTTCAAGATGGAATACAACATTAACCAGTGATGAATCAAGTGATACTAATCAAATTAGACTACCTTTAGAATCCATTGGCACCTATGATTTTGTGGTAAATTGGGGTGATGAAACAAGTGATACAATAACAATTTGGAACCAGACAGAGGTTACTCATACCTATTCATCAGAAGGAGTCTATAATTTAACAATTGACGGAACCCTTGATGGGTGGAGATTTAATAATGGTGGAGACAAGTTTAAAATTCTTGATATTACACAATGGGGTAATATAAAACTCGGAAACAGTGGAAGTTACTTTGCAGGGGCTAGAAATTTACAGATCAGTGCCACAGATGCTCCTGATCTATCAGATACGACTTCATTATATCGCATGTTTAGCCTAGCCTTCTCCTTTTATTCAAGTATTGGACATTGGGATGTGTCTGGAGTTACTAATATGAGTTACATGTTTTATGTAGCATCATCCTTCAATCAATCTCTTAATAATTGGGATGTATCAAGTGTTACTGATATGAGTTATATGTTTTATGGAGCATCATTCTTCAATCAATCTCTTAATAATTGGGATGTATCAAGTGTTACTGATATGAGCTATATGTTCACTTGGACATATTCCTTCAATCAGGATATTAACAGTTGGAATGTTTCCAGTGTTACTGAT
>DAOUUM010000486.1 GCA_030668165.1 Candidatus Heimdallarchaeota archaeon | reverse complement strand
TTTGCCATGTTGTCCTGATTTAATCAGAACGGTTCGTCTCTCCTGCTTCTCCAGTTTCCTAACTTTCAACGAAGACAGGTAATCCACGCTTCACCGGTGGGTCATTGCTCTGTGGCATTTCCAAGAGGATTTTCCACAGTAGTCTTACACCAGCTTGTCTTATAGACGGGACTTCTCTTACGAGTATTCGGCCTGTAGTTATGCTTTTCCGTACCCTATGATTAAATCCTAGGGTGACAGGTAGCTACTGTCCTAGTCCCTACGTTATCAACCCATGAGGTTAGATAACATAAGCACTATATCAGTTCAGTATTTATACTACTGAATCAGGAAATATTCCCAAAATCAGTTTTTGACAAACTTTTACACTCATGCTGTAAAATTTATTGATCACAATATTGTGACACGAATACTATAGAAAAGTACAAATCTTGATAATTGGGTCTCGATAGTTGATTATATTTGTTAAATTAGTACACATTTTCTATTTACCATTTCCATTTAGTTATTAACTCAGATGGGTCAATACATTCTGATGAAAGATTCATTTTTGGCTGATGTCGAGCATGCTGATCCACAAATATACAATGTAATGATCAATGAGCTCAACCGGGGAAGAAAAGGTTTGGAACTAATTGCCTCAGAGAATTATGTCTCAAAGGCAGTATTGCAGACCATGGGTTCTGTATTGACAAATAAGTACAGTGAGGGTTATCCACATAAAAGGTATTATGGTGGAAACGAATACATTGATATTTCAGAAACACTCGCAATTAATCGTGCCAAGGAGCTATTTGGTGCTGAATTTGTTAATGTTCAACCCCATGCGGGATCACAGGCGAATATGGAGTCATATTTTGCACTCCTAGAGTTAGGTGATCCCATTCTTGCAATGTCACTTGATCATGGTGGTCATTTAACCCATGGACATGGGGTAAATTTCAGTGGTAAGTTTTATAATTTTACCTCTTATGGAGTGGATCCTGAAACTAAATTATTAGATATGGATGTGATACGTAAAAAAGCAATCGAGAGCCAACCCAAGCTAATACTTGCCGGTTTCTCTGCCTATCCAAGAGAACTTGATTTCAAAGCATATAAAGAGATTGCTGATGAGGTAGGTGCCTATTTGATGGCTGATATTGCTCATATTGCCGGATTAATTGCGGCTAAGGAACATCCAGATCCAGTACCATACTGTGATGTAATTACAACCACTACACACAAGACACTAAGGGGTCCAAGAGGTGCGATGATCATGGGAAAGGAAGAACATGAGACTGCAATTAACCGTGCAGTGTTCCCAGGAATGCAAGGTGGTCCAATGGATCATGTGATTGCTGCAAAAGCAGTTGCATTCCAAGAAGCTTTGCAACCAGATTTCAAGGATTATAGTAAACAGGTTAAAAGAAATGCAAAAGCCCTTGCAGAGAGTTTGATGGAGAATGGAGGCAAGGTAGTCACAAATGGTACCGACAATCATCTAATATTACTAGATATCTCACAGTACAATATGGGAGGCAAGAAGGCAGAACATGTTCTGGATTCGGTTGGTATCTTTACAAATAAGAATATGATTCCTTTCGACACACGCTCACC
This sequence comes from Candidatus Heimdallarchaeota archaeon, assembly GCA_030668165.1. Lineage (GTDB taxonomy): Archaea > Asgardarchaeota > Heimdallarchaeia > Heimdallarchaeales > Kariarchaeaceae > JAJRQD01. The sequence continues at coordinate 915 of DAOUUM010000486.1, read as the reverse complement.
ATTCGATCCCTCAGGTATCAGAATCGGAACTCCTGCCCTAACCACCAGAGGTTTGGGAACAAATGAGATGAGAGAAATAGGTGAATTGATAGTTAAAACACTACTTTTTATTGATGATGATACCACATTAGATTCGGTCAAATATTCGATTCATAATATCTGTAGCAATTACCCCCTTTATCCCGATTACACAATACTAAGATAATTAATTTTTGAATTTTAACAACGCATACTTACTCAATAATGAGATTAATAATCCAATGAAGATAATATTCCTATCCAATAATCCAAGATAACCCAGCAATAATCCCCCAAACATTAGTTCCGTAATAACTAGGCCTATAGTGAGATTTGAATTGATATCAAATTTCAGTAATAAATTATTGGACCAATAATATGGGATGATCATGAGTACCAATAGAGAGAGGCCTGATCTGATAATAGCAAAAGGAAAAATCTGAGCAGAAACTATCAGCATTAGAGAGGCGATCAACCTGGTATCGATATTAATCGATTTGATACTTATTGTTTTATTGGCATGAAATCTCATTACTGCTTTTTGGTTGACAAATCCCCCTCCAAGTAACAAAGCCAATTCTTCAAGTGTTTTGGGCTGTTTTTTCAGTGCCCTATCCAATTCTAATGTATTTTTCACAACTAAGCCATATTAGATTTGAATACTTTATGAATTGTGATGATAAAGGTCGATTTGTTTGATGAAAACCTTTTACTTTCTATTCATCATTATATTGATTTCATCGTTGAGTGCAGGTGCTCTCGCATCTGATCCCAGTTCTCTTGAACTTAAACTGGGAGAAACTGTTGATATTGTAGATGAAACCAGAAAAAGTGGAGTGGAGGTAGATGATCTGGTGATCAGAATTAATGATGTGATTGAAGAACTTAATATCTGTG
>DAOUUM010000301.1 GCA_030668165.1 Candidatus Heimdallarchaeota archaeon | reverse complement strand
TCGTTTATTAAGAGATAATATCAACCATGACTACATCAATCCAAAACTAAGCGTGCTTGAGAATAGTCTATCAGAATATAGATTGGAATATTATGACAAGGAAAAATATTACACAAGAATTCTTGAGGATAATGATTTTGCAAACTTACTGGTGGATTACTATAATGATGTGGAAAGACTTATCCCATTAGAGGATCTCAGTATCAATACTCCTATTTTTACAGTTTCAGATCTCAAATCCCAATCTCAAATTAGGATAAAACAGAAAGTTGGTAATATAAGACTATTTCTCTACGATGGGGATCGTATTATCGGATCAAGTGGAACTTTCTATGTTGAGAATAAGGAGATCAGGGCGATAAATACAGGATTAACCGCGGTGAGAGAAGAATATCACAGACAGGGTATTGCCACCTATCTCAAGATTAAGATGTTATTGCATATCTTGGATAATTTTCCACAATTCACTTATCTGGATACCGAGAATGCACAATCAAACCAAGCGATGATTAGTATTAATGAGAAACTGGGTTTCAGAAGGGTATACTCCTGGTCAGAGCACGAGGTTCCAATCTCAGTTCTTGAAAAGATATTTGAATAATAAATAATAATTTCATTTATATTTTAACCTTAGATTATTTGAATACAGGATTTTCATCCTTGTACTTATCATAGAATGCCCAGGGATCCAGACTGAACTCAGCATTCAATCCTGATACTTTTTCTACATTCTCCTCCAACAGAAAATGATTATCGGCGTGAAGATCTATCCATACTGGATATTTCAAATTTGCATAGGGGTCAAATGAATCCTCAAATCTGACAAGTGGATCATGTTTACCCACATATAGCAATGCAGGCTTATCAATTGTTTTCCACAGTTTACTCACATCCTCCTTCCAGAATATGTCGCGGACCTGCCTGCTGGCTGCAGCCAGATCAATTCTTTTCAGTCTATCCATGGCACTGTTCCTCGAAATTTCTCCTCCATCTCCGGGTGCAATGGAATTCATAATTGGCCCAGCAAGATATTTGAATGCAAAATTAGCAAGCCATATGGGTAGAAAATAAGTTAATTTCAGTTTTTTGGGAAGACTGAATGAGGATACAGGCGATAGTAGTATCACTCCATTAGTTTGATTGGCCAGATCAAAATCACCTGCAAACAATGAGGCGATGGTCATGGTACCGAGACAATTACCATGAAGTATCCTGTTTGGTCTCTCTTTCCCCTGTTCTTTGGTTAAATTATCTATTCGATTTATCTCATTGCCAATAATATGCTGGGCATCAATAGCATTCTGCAGAGTATCCATTCTTCCATGCTTGGGTGAATCACCCTGTCCACGTGAGTCATATGCAAATATGTTAACTGATTCTTTCTGGGCATCTGCATACCACTGGTTCTGTGAGATCCATGCCTGCCATCCATTGAGTATGAATATACTTGGTTTAGCAAGGTTTTTCTCTACATCAGTCAGCCATTTACGAACGAATAGATCATAGTTCTCATCATCTGATTGTCTAATTCTTTCTAACCAGCGATGAGATATCATAATAATTTATAACTCTGGGTATTGATAATAAATATTGTTTCTCTAGGTTGTGAAATGGTGAATTATATCTCTTCTATTGGAGTAACATAATGATTGACTTGATATTCGGCACTAAGTTTCAATACCTCATTTAATGTACTAATCTCTCCCATTTCCTTTTCTATCTGTATAAATTTCAATCTATACAGAGGTATCTTTTCTGGACTGTTAATTGTGAAATACATAATTACGTCATTGAATATCTGAGATAGAATATACTGGGTATTGATTGTTGGGTTAAGAATTGGAGTTATGAAAAGAAACTCAGATCGATCAATAATCGGATTATCGGAATCTGAATATGCACTGAAAATTGCAATAACTGTCCTGTAACCCCAGGTATCAACTAATGGTGATTTACTCAAATCATATAACTCCGTTAACTCAGTAATTGCTTTTTGCAAATTATAGGTTTCGTAAAACTGTAGATAATACAATACCAGATCAAGAAGTTCGATTCCTGCCTCGTAATATTCATTATCAGAACATAATCTCTTAATATTTTGAATTTTTTTAAGCCTGATTAATTTACGATATTCAAAATCTGGAACCATTGCAAGTTTCATTGGTATATCACAATGAATTGGTGCTTCAGGAACATCATCAATACTTTTTAGATCAATATCAACCTTGGAATAATCCTGGCAGCTATCACAAATCCAAATTGCAAATGCAGATCTCCTTTTGGTTTTCGATTTTGATAGAATAGTGTAATTTTGATTTATGTATTCAAGGAAGGTATTTTTTTTGTAGTTATGTGATTTATTGATCAGATCAACCATACCTGTCAACTCATCCCGTAATCGATACTCTCTCAGGGAGTGATGAGGTAGTATCGTGGCTATCTTGGGAAATTTCTCCGCTGCGTCCTGGTGGATGTAATCTGCCTTGTTCCTTGACATCTCGATGGGTTGGATTATCATCTGATCACATTTTCTACAGTACCACCAGTGTTTGATGGTTGTTGTTATGCCTCTAGATCCCATTCTCTGGTATATTCTTTTCATTGAACTCCTGCATTCTGGGCATTTTGGTTTTTTCATTAATTATTTACTAATTATTTATTATTAAAATATTTCACTTATTAATACTGTAAACAGTTATACTGATTATTGAATTAAAATATATTTCAAATAGTTTAGAGCGATAAAATTTACAAATATATTGTCAAGATCATGATGATAAATTTGTATAAAGGCGGTAATAAGCCTTGAAAATGATAAATTCCATTTATGATACTGTATACAGTTTTTATCTCACATTAAACATCTGTCTCTTAATTCATCTAGATAGGTTTCATGAATCTTGTTTAACTGCCTTTAATTCCACTCTTATTGGCAAACTCTATCCAATATCCCATCAAATTCATCATCAAAACTTACAATTTTACTTATACCATATTTTTTCGCATAACTAATCAACATTGAATCAGTAAAACTAATGGGTTTTTTTGGTGAGAAATATTTAATGTAATTAATCCAGGAATCATTTATTAAATCCATATCTATCAATCTTAAATCAAAAATAGAGTTATTTCCATTTATCAACTCATAGATATTCTCGACCTGTTGTTTATTCTTGGTTCTGACCCAAGTAATTGTTATGGCCTCATCCAATACATAATCTAGAGTAACTCGATGGCCATGTACACCATCTATCAGTTCCTTCATAATTATCTTCGCTTTATTGTTATTTTTGTCTTTGGCATTAATAAAAGCAACAAAAAAACTCGTATCAATCAATATCATCTAAATCAACCATATAATACTTCATCAATGGTTTCTGAACTATCTTCTGTACCTACTCCCCAATCTGATATCAGACTGAATATCTCATTCTGATGCTCTTTATCAATTATTTTGCCACCTTTGCTTATTTCACATATTACAAGCTCAATATTTTTGGAAAGGATGTCAACACTCATATCCAATAACTGTTGCTGGGTTAGTGATATTTTAGTTTCAAGGTAAATTGTAGCTTGTAATTCTTTGAGTTTATCATGCTTAGAGAATTTTACAGTTGACATATGATAATATTATACTTGGTATTATAAATATATTTGGTATACCGTGGATACTAGGTGTTAATTATATTTCAATTTTATAGTAGATGCAATCCCTGCCTCTTTGCCTTCTTCTCAACTTTTTTGAGCATTTTGAGTGCAACAAGATAGTAGATAACTGCATTTGCAAGGAGTATCAACCACATTATTGGAATTGGTAGAATTCCAGTCTCCATGAAAGGCGTAGTATCTGATCAGGTCATAACCATAGTGGAGACCCCCAAGGCGGATCTACTGGGACAGAAGATCAAGGATTTTGTGCACACTTACTCTCCCCTGGAATAAATTGTAAAAGAAGGGCAAATCTCTTCATTAGCAAAAATTTTCTGAAATAGAGTAAATAATTCAATTTTACCTACAAATATTTAATATCAAGGGACCTACCTTGTTTACAGATGGATATTTCAGTTGAAATTGATCGCCTGTACTTTGTAGATGGTGAGGGCTTCATCTCGAAGACCTATGATCAGATCAACAAGATTCTTGGCTCTGAACTCGCAACCGAGGAGGAAAAGTTTGAGACCAGTTGTATAGAGCTGAGATTGACATGGTTGGTGTCCAAGGACCGATATTACAGTGATGCATCAGATCTGCTCAGACGTGCAGAGATTCTGAATAATCCCCGACTCTCATTTATCATCAACACAGCCCATGGAAGCCGCACTCTTGCCAAGTATCTGGATGTTGCAGAGG
>DAOUUM010000185.1 GCA_030668165.1 Candidatus Heimdallarchaeota archaeon | reverse complement strand
TGCTTTATTTGCGGGTGTTTCTGTTCCAGTAATTATTTTATGTATTTTATTTGTAAGAAGTGTATGTGATACATTAGAAAGTGTAGAGAAATATAATATTACAAATAATCCGGAAGGTAAAAAAGAAGAAATTGACGGTGCACTAATTATTGCAAGCGATTTTCAACAGAAGATCAAAAATGATGATCAAGCAGAAATACAGTTGTTGTATAAAGGATCGGATGCATTTGAGTCTGTTTATCAACGTTTATCAACAATAATAGATGAAGTAGACAGTACAATAGTTGCCGAGAGACTTGTCCGATTAAATTTAGATAAAAATCTATTTGACGCAATTGCTATAGAAAAAGTTGATATATCTTCTCTGCAAGAAATAATTGGTAAACTCGGAGGTGGTTATCTGCCGTACATATTCATAATTTTTGGTTTTACTGAGATTAAAGGAATATTGTTTGTACCTCAGTGGACAAAGATTTCTGAAAAATTTCCTTTCCTTGAATAAATCAATCGTTAATATCAAAATAATATTTATACCAGTCTAAGGTTTGTTTAATAGCTTCTTCATTCTTTGTAAAGATAAAATCAGGAATAAATTTGTTGAATTTAGAACCATCAAGTAATATTTCTTCATCATGTTGGTATTTTAGCTCATTCAAGACATAGGTTTCCTTGCTAAAAAATCCCCTCATCGCATCCTTCCAAGATGATATTTTGGTAAATTGTATATTTAGATCACTCTTTGTTTCCTTATAGATTAAATTGATCAATTCAGCATATCCGATGGGGGGATTACCAGGTATGTGAATTATTGAATCACGAAGCTGCATCTCCAAGGCTATCCTTACCAGTGCCTCACCCGCATCTTTAGTGAAAATAAAATTGTGTTTCAATGAGCTATCACCATAGATCTGACTCTGTTCATTCCTTAATGCATTGATAAATATGGAACTAATATCGTTATCAAGGATTGCAGGACCGAATAATGTGGGTAGCCTTGCAATGCTCAGTGACGCACCCTCCATGGCTGCTTTTGCCAATCTGTACTCAATCGCTATGCTCAGTTTACCAATTTCAGTGTGGGGTTGTTGTGGAGCCTCTTCATTGATGGGATTAGCTGACGGGTCCACATGTCCATAATTGTAAATATTTCCGGGATAAATAATATTCGCATTCAATGCTGATGCGATCTCAGCTACTCTCGATACCCATCTGATCTTATCAGTGCTCCAATTGTGAAGTGGGGCATCAAAACAGACGAAAATCGTGTCAACATATTCACAAGCAGTAGCTAGTGCCTGATTGGAATCGAGATCTCCTGTTACAACACTGACTCTACCAGGTAGTTCCTCCGGGTAAAGAGCCTTGAATTTATCAGTGTCCGTCACTAATATTTTGGTTGAGATGTTTCTGGATATCAGAGCATCAACCACAGCCTTACCCAGCCCTCCGCTGGCACCTAGAACAACTGCATTCTCTATCATCTAATCCATATATCAATGTCTGCTTAATTATTTTATATCTTCAGAATAAATAAAAATTAATTTTACTGAGAAAATACGTCAAACAATTATATTATCAGCAAAATAAGACAGATATTACAGAAATCATTCTCTGATTATTGATATTAGATTTATTATGTGTCAAAAATTGTCGGTGGATCTAAAATCAAGTACAGCACTATCTTGCACTACATTGGATTTATCGTTCGAATAATTGATCGTTCAAGACAAAGACAAACACAAAAACACACAAAACACAAAAACACACAAAATAAGTCTAATTTAGTATGCATCAGTGTGGGAAGCATTATCTAACTTTAATAGTGATAACTATTATTCATCTAATATAAAGGTGAAATTAATTTGGGATTACTAAGAGTATTAGGTAAATCAATCAGGTTTACTTTCAGATCAAAACTCCGTTTCATTGTTTTTATTATCATATTTGCGATAATAAGCTCATTCGTTGCTTTTTTCATTAATGATATCGATGATTTACAGACGAATCGTTTTATTGATCAGAAAGCTGTCGAGATGGAAGAAATTAGCGAATTTAGTGTTAATTACACACAGGCTATGAGCACAGAGAATGATATTCTAAATTTAGAGCAGACTAAAAACATTGACATAGAAGATCACACCAAGTACCTGTATTATGATCTTGATACGTCGGTGCGAATGTATTCGATCGATATAGCTAAACCTTGGATGTCAAGTAAAATCAAGCCAAGTCATATGGAAACAGGTAATTTCCCCTCAGAAGCAAATGAGATAATGATCCCAACCGGTAGTTTTCAAATATGGAACTCATCAAATAATGTAACCATTAAATCCGATATCGTTGTTGGTCAGACTCTTATTTTTGAGAATGGTGAAGAAAGTATTGAATTACTTGTAGTTGGTACTTTCAATACTAACGAGATAGCAATTCCATTGAACATTAATTCCGAACTTTGGATGGTTGTCGATATCACAACTTTTGAAGAGATGGTGGACCTGTATGATGGTGATATAGAAAATGCTTACGTATATTCTATGACCTTTACAGTTCCTGGTGATGTCCTTTCTCGAGAAACATACTTTGCAGTAGGTGAACTAAACGACCTTATAGAAGAATTATTAGTTAATCAAGCTGATATATCCATATATGGTAACTGGCGATCCCACTATGCACCTTTACCCACACAGGAGGCAATTGATGAAGCAGATCTTATTATATTATCTATTCAATATGCAATCCTAGGTGGTGTATTACTATCTACCATGTTTGCCTATCTGATATCTAGATTTAGAAGAAATGAGATATCGATCTTAAAAGCCATGGGATATGCAAATCGATATGTTAGGGCAACCCTTATTGGGGAGATTTTAACTACTTCTTTTGTAGGTTTTATTATAGGGTTGGGTACCGTCCAGGCCAGACTATCCTATGTAGGTGATTTTAGACAATCCAGTCTACTTAGTTCTCAGTCAATTCTTGTTTCTTTTGGTTTGATAGTAGTAATATCGATACCAGGTATGATATTCGTATCTCAGAAAATACTGAGAATAAGCCCGTCAGAGGCTTTTAGGACTAAATAGGAGGAAAAAAATGTCATTAGAAGTAATACTAGAAGCAGAAAATTTGGCAAAAATGTATAAACGTGGAAGATCTGAAGTAGTTAGAGCACTAGAGGGAGTAAATGTAAAAATGTATGCTGCCGAACTGATCCTGCTATATGGTCCATCTGGCAGCGGAAAATCCACCATGTTGAACCTACTCTCAGGTTTGGATAATCCAACTGAAGGCACAATTAAATTCATGGGAGAAGATATTAGTGAGTTCTCAGAGAAAAAATTAACCACCTTCAGAAGAGAAAATGTCGGATTTGTGTTCCAGGATTGGAAATTAATTCCCAATTTAAATGCGTATGAGAATGTGGAAGCCCCCATGTATCCATCCAACATGCCCAGCAATGAGTTAAGAACTGAGGCCATTTCGACATTGAGGGAATTAGATCTTCTGGATCGTGAACATCACTTCCCCGGTGAATTATCTGGAGGAGAACAGCAAAGAGTTGCGATTGCACGAGCAATAATGAAGAAACCAAAGATCATTTTTGCAGATGAACCAACAGGAAACCTTGACAAAACAACTGGTAACCTTATCATGCGAGTTCTCAAACGAGTATGTCGGCAGGGAACTACTGTGATCGTGGCCACTCACAATGAGGAATTAAAGGACTATGCAGATAAAATAATTTATCTGGATGATGGGAAGATGATTTCCCAATCTCAATAGGAGGAAATAAGATGGCAAATAAGAAAATTCAAGTATCATTTTTATCACAGAAAACGGCTAATCTATTCTCCTCAGCTGAGATGAAAAAGATAGAACTAGCTGGAGTACTTGGGCTCGCATCAGATTTCAAAGTAAAGAATGATGAGATAACAAGGATTAGTAAGGTCAACGTACCCATATTACTCTCAAAAACAAAAACTGGTAAGTATGTAGCATTTAATCCCGCATCATCCAAATCACTGAAAATACCAATCGTTCAGCTTCCTGGACTGCAGGAGATAAATGCATTCTGTCAAGATCCAAATAATCTGAATCTTGAAAAATTAAGGAAAAAACTTCAGACGTTCAAGGTGGAAGAGGTAGAGTTGAAGGGTGGAGTCACACCAAATCAGTTAAGAGCAATTGATACCTTACTCAAGGGACCAAGAGACAACAGAACTGATTTTGTAACAATCTCCCCAACGATCGATTTGACTGAGATGAATTCTCAGTTATCCATTATCAACCAAATGGTCTATGATGAGAAATCATTGAACAAGGCTATTAAAGATAGATTGGATGCTGTTGAGAATGCATTGAGTGATAATCTCGATACATATATCCAGCAATTGAAGGATCGCACAGCTCATTGGAAAAGAGAAATAGATAATTCTGATGCTAATCTTCAAAAACGAATAAAAGAAAGAGATGTAGAATTAGATCGTGAGATCAAGGTACTGGGCAAGGAAACTGATAAAAAGGTAAAAGATAATCTCAAATTATTTTTGAAGGGATTTGCTAAAAATGTCAGAACTGATGAGAAGCCAATAGAAAAATTAATTCTTCAATTGGAGAAATATGCCTCTCAAACAAATAGCCCTGATATAGTGGATGAGATAAAAGAGAAATTGATTGAACTCGAAGATTTCACCAATATTTTCATGGCTTCGGTTCGATATGCATCAAGGCAGACCGATGAACTCCATCACAAGGAAATTGAGATACTTGAATTATCTGATCTATCTGAGCAAGGAAAACAAGCTCAAGCAGAACGGGATAAGAGAGAATTGATTGGAAAATCAAAATCACTCGAGAAAGATAGAGATAGGGAATTAAATTCCATTAAGAAGGATAAGAATGCGGCAAATGATATGCTGGCCAAATTCAAAGATGTCAGAAGTAGGTGGGAATCTGAGATAAAAATAGACATCGATACCAAGGGAACTGAAATGCTCCCTCCAACAGCCCTCAATCTACAGACACCCTCACCAATAGTTGAATTCAATATCCCCATGTATATCCTACAATACAAGAGAAAAAATGATACAGTAACAGTTGCTGTTCCCCCCATCAGAATACCCAACTCTATGAAAAATATTGATAAATCAGGTTTTTCAGGTCCCCATGGTACTCTGTATTTTGAGACACTAATCCCACAATCCGATAATTTCTTGGGTAAGTGGATACAAAAAGCAACTAATGATCTTGAGATATCCACTCAGATAAATGCTGTTGAGAATCTGATGAATGACCCCAAGAACTTACGTGAGACATTCTTCACCTCAAAGAAGATAATGACTGAAACCCTGAAGGTAAACAAGAAGAAGTGGGATCAGGTAAACGAGCGTTTGACAGAAGCCTTCTCGGAATAAAGTTCTCTAAACTAACTTGCACATTAATTCTAAAAAATTGAATACAATATAACTAATTCACAATTCCTATTCATTAAATCCTAATTTACCAAGCTCAAATCCACGAGATACAGCAGCTAGTATGGTAATCATAGGATTGACGCCCAGTGCGGTTGGTAATATGGAACTATCCATCACATAGATTCCCTTGTAATGATGCATCTGAAGAGTCTCATCAACCACTGATACTTTTGGATCCTTACCCATTCTTGCAGTTCCCATTACATGAGCTGAGAACTTTTGCACATGATTGGGACCATAATTCATTTCCAGTAATCTGGGGATTTCATCAGGGGAGGAGATCATGCTGTCCTTGATATGTAGTGAATATAATTTCTTCGCACCGGCTGCGAAATGCATCTGGGCTGCATTTTCTATTCCTTTCTTCAAAGCATAAATATCCTCATCACACATTTCATATCTGATTGAGGGTATCTTCTTGAGGGAAAAACTACCATTTTGTGTGTTCAAGCCCCTTCTGTATTTGACTTCTCCATTTGATTTTTTATTTGCTCCATCTCTTACAAGGACGAGGATTGCAGCACTATTGGTGAGGTTCTTCAATATCTCTCTTCTAGCAAGACCAAATCCAGGTCCTGAAACACCTGCCAAGAATGGTTCTAGATCATGGGCTTCAAGCCAGAATCCATAACCATCTCCATTTAGATCACTATATTCTTCTGATAGAACACTCTGTGGAATCCCGTAGGTTGGGTGTATCTCACGATCATATACACCATACACGCCTGAAACTGGGTGTATCTGGAAGAATTTGCCAACATTTCCACC
>DAOUUM010000443.1 GCA_030668165.1 Candidatus Heimdallarchaeota archaeon | reverse complement strand
TTAGCAAACAATATTGAACCAACAATTCCACCTATGGCAAATCCCGATAATCTTGTAATCTGAATTGCTGTGGCAATATTTGTTCTATCATCATCGGTTGAGATTGCAGTCATATGACTGTCTATCAGTGTCGACATAATAGCTGAACCCATATAAAATAGCATCATAGGTAATACCATCAAATAACTATTAGCAGGTTCCAGGAAGGATGGTATCAGTGATATTCCGAATAGTGCCAGGAAAAATCCTATTAGATAATAATTCCTTGATTTATTATTCTTATCACTTAATCTGGCAAACCCAAATCTAATTAATTCGAATATAGCAGTAGATCCAATTGTTAATGAGATAACAGATGGCGTCCACCCCCTAAAAGTCAATTCTGCATTGAGGAAACTAGAAAATGCAACTATTGTGACACCAATACCTGTTTTTGCCAAACTTATGGGTATAAGGCTCAGCACAGATTTACTATTTTGATTCACTGACAAAGATAAGGTATCACTAGATGCCTTCACATTTTTTCAATTGCATATCCTTTCATAATCATTTTGATTGTGTTAATTCATTTGAATATTAGAAACAAAACACGATTACTATATTAATAATTACCAATATTGATAATTGTATTATTCAAAGTGAAAGTCTCTATATGATTATTCTGAATATTTAGCTGGAGCAGATTTGATAAATTATCAAATATTGTTTCATCTAGTTTACTCAAACTATTATTAGATAGATCTAATTCCTCCAATTTGGTAAGTTGATTAAAAATATCTTTCTCCAAAGATCTCAACTTATTTTGTGATAAATCAAGAATTTTAAGATTGATTAACTCATCAAAAATTTGAGAAGGGAGTTGATGGAAATGATTCTCATTAAGGAACAGCTCAATTAAATTTTCCAATGGTTTGAATAATTCCTTGGTGAGATTATATTGATGACTTATCCCCAGTGTTCTCAAATTCAGATTACTGAAGACTGATTTTGGCAATCTATTCTTAACCCTTAAATATAACACCCTGAGGGATTTTAACTCATTGAAAATAGATTCAGGAATTGATTGCTCGGTATCCACAGATAAAATTACTAGGGTTTTCAGGTTGACAAATAAATCTGGATCAACAGCATAGTTATTATCAAAGGTAATACTCAATTCTATTAATTTAGAAAGAGGTTCGAAAATTTCTGAGTTTATGGATAATTGGTTTCCTCTCAGTTTCAGCTCTATTAGATCCAATTTCTCAAAAATGAAGTTTGGCAAAATTTGAATCTTATTGTGAGAGAGATCCAGAGCTTGTAAGAAGTTGAATGTAGAAAAAATATCGTGGGGGAGATTAGATATTGATAACCTAGATAGATCTAAATTAATTAATTTTTCATCTTCAATCACTGTATTTGTTCTTGCATGAATCTTATCAAAATTAATATTGAGTGTTTTACAAAGATCCTTTAGTTCAAATAAATCATTCATTGTCTGATTTGGGTGAGGTTTCAATATTTATTAGCTTTTTAGATTTTAATAGTTATAAGTTAAATTTTGCACTTCCAATTATGTTTGTATTAAATATTTAATTATCAATCAGTTCAAACACCAATTATGTCACCTAGAAATATTATCGATTTGAATGATAAAAAAGCAACTTTTATGGAAGCGGGCGGTAAAGGAATAAATCTGAACAAATTGATTACTCTGGGATATAATGTCCCAAATGGATTTCTGGTGTCTACCCTTGCATACCAAGAAATTGTGAGAGTCAATAAATTAAACCCATTTATCAAAAAGCAACTGGATAATTTGGATATCACTTCTATCTCAGGCCTTGAAGAAATTTCAAGCAATATAAGGAAAAAATTTGAGGATTGCAATCTATCCGAGGAAATTTCAGAGGAAATAAAAAATAAATTCAACAGTCTCTCAGGAATGGCCTATGCTGTCAGATCATCTGCAACAGCAGAAGATTTGCCAAATTTATCTTTTGCAGGTCAACATGATAGTTTTCTGAATATTAGAGATGAAAATCAACTGATTAAATCAATTATTAGTTGTTTCAGTAGTGTTTGGACAGCAAGAGCAATTCAATATCGTGAAAAAAATAATATCGATCAATTAACTGTTAGCAATGCAGTTGTCGTGCAAGAAATGATAGACGGTGATTATTCGGGGGTTACATTCACTGCAAATCCTATGACGGGAAATCGCAAAGAAGTGGTAATTGAAGCAATACATGGATTGGGTGAGGCTTTGGTCTCGGGATTAGTAGAACCAGATACATATATTGTTAACAGCAATAATGAGATCATTAAAAGAACAATTGGAAATCAACAAAAGCTAATCACCTCCAATGAGAATGGTGGAATTATTGTTGGTGAAATGTCCAAAGATGATCAGACAGTATCAGACGAGTTGATTAAGAATCTGGCAAAAAAATCAACCGCAATAGCAGCAGCCTACAACTCACCACAAGATATCGAATGGGCAATCAAGGGAGATGATATTTACATTCTACAATCAAGAGCAATAACTAATCTATATCCTCTACCCGACGGAGATATCGATGAGAATGGTGTATATCTGTCTATGAATGGAATTCAGGGGGTATTGACCCCATTCACACCTCTAGGATTAGATGTTCTCAAGAGATTCCTATATGGAGTTGGTCAGGCCTGGCATTTTGGTGGAGAATATAAAAATCAAAAATCAGTGATTGCAATTGGGAGTAGATTATGGATTAATGCAGCTGGAGCACTGGATAATCATTTGGGTAGAAAAATGCTCCCTCGAGCATATGGAGTTGCAGATCCAGTAACAGCTCTGATCTTGGAACAGATAATGAAGGATAGACCTATCAAACCA
>DAOUUM010000558.1 GCA_030668165.1 Candidatus Heimdallarchaeota archaeon | reverse complement strand
TCAAGACACTATTTTCTACAGGGCTCTGTTTCACGTCCACAACATGCGTGTACGAGGGCTACCTCGATTCCACTGAGCTTGAAACGGTGAGCGTCGACAAGATTTACGAGGAATTCAAGGCGATTCCTGGAGTAAGTACTGTAACCATCGATATGCTGACAGTAAAAGATGATTAAATAGATTAGCCATGCAATTTGGAATATAATTCCTCACTTTTTTATCTCGCAATTTAATTTGAAAATTAGATTTTTTTTCATTTTCTGTATCATTCTCATATCATTTATAATTTGATGACAGGGTAAAAGCTAAAACATTGCTTTATTTCCATCATATCAATGAAAACCCATTTTCATCCAGAACCCGAAAATTTGTCAGAAGCCATAAAAACAGTTAATGGATACTGGGTGGAACCCGATACATACGAATTTAAGGCCCAGATTGATGCAATAGATGGAGATTGGATTCATCTGACTCGAAATTTTTTCTACCCGGAAGGTGGTGGGCAGTTGGCAGATGCAGGTATTCTTATTATGGATGGCAATAATTATGAGGTATTAGATGTTCAGAATAAGGATGAATCTGTCTGGCTCAAATTGAATACAAAATTATCTAAAAAACAATCTATGGATTCTTCTGTACTTGCAAAAATTGATGAATCTCGTAGATTGGATCTGTCAAGAAATCATAGCTCACAACACCTGATATCTGCGGCATTCTGGGAGGAGTTGGAACTGGATACCACCAGGGCCGAGGTGGGAGTAAATGAGAGTCAGGTGGAACTGACGCGATCGCCCAGCTTAGCTGAGGTACAAAGTACTCTGGAAGTGATTGCCCAGCTGATAACTGATGATTTACCAATTGGATCAACCTTTCTGAACAAGGATCAGGTAAGAACAATGCAGTATCGTGGCAAAATTGATCCTGGTTTAACCACCTATCGAATGGTCACAATCGGTGATTATGACAAGAATTTTTGTGGAGGAACACATGTCAGTTCTACCTCAAAAATACAAGATATTGTGATCAATAAGTTAGAGGGTAAAAAAATAAGGTTCTACTCTGGCATCAAGGCTAAGCAGTATCTTCAACAGGATTCGATCAGATTAATGGAACTGGGCAGGATATTATCCGCATCCAGATCAAAGATAAATGATAGTGTCAGTGATCTCGTGGATTACAAGAAAAAGACTATTCGAGAGATGATAAAATTAAAAACAAAGATAGTTGAATATCAGGTTTCATCTTCTGAATGGATTGATCTGACGAATTACTCCTACAAATTTGTTGATATCGAGGAGGTTGATAGTGGAGTTGTTATAGGAATAATTGGAGAAATTGAGACAAATCAAGTTATTTGTACTCGCACCCCCTCAGGGGTATTCATAATACGTGGTAATGTATCCATTATTGAAGAACTGATGACCGCACTGAAGGAAAAGGGTATTAGAGGGGGAATTGGAAAAACAAAAATTGTGGCCATGGGTAGAGTAAAGGCAAATGATGATATTGATACTATTATTAGACAAATTATAGAATAGACTATTTTCCATCTTGATCCTTGAATGTGGGATGTAGAAATACCTGACTGTCAATTATTGAATATGGTATCCGTCTCTGATCGATCCATTCATATTTGCTTCTATGTTCTTTGAATAAATCATTAGTCAGGAGGAATGATCCCTTTTGGGCACTCAATCTCAGTATGAATTCATCAGCATCTACCTTGGCAGGTAATACCTCAATTACTCCTTTCTTGACCTGGGTATCTAATGCTGAAGGATTTTCAATTTGATATCTCAGTGCAGCATCGGCAACAACCAATATTTCCTCAAAACCATATTCTGTCAATACCTCAACTGCATTGAGTA
>DAOUUM010000163.1 GCA_030668165.1 Candidatus Heimdallarchaeota archaeon | reverse complement strand
GCCATTCCATCTCTTGCCCTATCCGGCATGATGGTCCCAGTTTCCACATTTCCTGCCTGGTTGGCTGTGGTGGCAATGTTTATCCCACTTACCTATGGTATCAATACATTTGAGGGTATCATGTTAAGAGGTTGGGGACTTGAAGAGTTGTGGTTTGAATTTCTGCTGATTGCAGTATTGACTGTGGCCTTTTTTGTGTTAGCCCTAATATCATCGAGTGATAGAAGTAAAGCATAAAAATATCTATTTGGGAAATTAATGATAATTGGACAAATCAAGTTCTCTTTCTTCTCTGCATCATTATTACCAGAGTAATCGAACCAAATAATAATGGAATTGATAATGGATAATCAACAAAACCTCCATCCGTCTCTATACTGATCTCAGTTGACAATTCGGTCAATATCTCATTGATTGTGGTGGTATAATTCTCAGTCACGGTTTCTGTTTCTATCTCAATCTGCACATACACTGTATTGGAGAGAGAGGATCCTTCTGGATTATTAGCTGTGATCGTGTAATAGTAGGTACCTCCACTCTCAATTTCATCTACATAGTATGAATTGCTTGTTTCTGCAATAGGTGTTAATCCAACGGTAGAATAAATAGGATAGATATCCCGGTATATACTGTATGAAGTAGCACTAAATACATCATCCCAAACAAGATTAACAATTCCATCATTTGGATTTGGTTGTATTCCTTGAAGAAATGGTGCGGATGGAGGTCCTGAGAATTTAGTATAGAAAATATCTTCATCAGTTCCTGAATTTGAATAGTTAGTATTATCTTGCCAACCAAGATGTAAAAACTCTGAATTGTCCAAACAAATAGATGGATTATATGAACCTCCTGTATTTGTGCTAAGCACATAAGAGATAGTACCCCAAGTGGACTCTTCTGAAGTGCGTTTCTTGTAAAAAATATCATTATCATTACCAGCTCCATTGTAATCCACAGCATCAATCCATACAACGTGCATAGTATCAAATGAGTCAATTGCAAATGAAGGTGATTGGGCAGCTGAGAGCACACCTGAACTTTCTGTGGAAACAACTTCAGTGATACCCCAAGACTGAGAACTAGGATCCCATTTTTTGTAGAAAATGTCGGACGAAATACCCGATCCACCATAATCTGTAGTATCCTGCCAAATGATATGGATATTCCCACCATTATCATTTGTTATTTTGGGATATTTTGAATCACTTGTGCTCTCTGTCGATACAACCTTTGTGTTGCTCCAAGCTTGTGAAGTATGATCCCATTTCTTATAGAATATATCTTCATCAGCACCCGAGTTATCGTAGTCCGTGAGATCCCTCCACACTGTATGGATATCACCCAAATCATCAATTGTAATCTGAGGGAACGCTGAACTCTCCGTACTATCTGTTGATACTAGCTCTGCTGCACTCCAAGTTTGAGTTTTACTATCCAATTTCCTGTAAAATATATCATAATCAGTACCTGCACCATCGTAATCAGTGGTGTCGGTCCATACCACATGAATATTGCCCAAATCATCACATACAATATTGGGGAGAATAGAACTACCGGTAAACTCTGGTGAGATAATTTCTCTGTTACTCCATAATTGAGTTTTACTATCCAATTTCTTGTAATAAATATCCTTATCAGTGCCTGTGCCATCGTAATCAGTGGTATCTTCCCAAACAAAATGGATATTATCCATCCGATCTATTGCTATTGAAAATTTATAGGCATATCCAGTACTCTCGGATGTGATGATTTCTGCTATACTCCATGTTTGCAATGAACTATCCCATTTTTTGTAGTATACATCATAATCAGTACCTGCAACATCAAAATCTGTGACTTCCCACCATACAATGTATATATTTCCCATTGAATCACTTGCAATGATCGGGTTAAAGGAATGTGTCGTATTGTCACTTGAGATCAATTCAATAGTAGACCACTGCCAACCTGATTGGGAATCTGCTATTATGGGAGACTGAGATAAACCAGCCAGCAATAGTAAAATTGGGATAAAATAGATGTATTTCGTCATATTGAATTGGATCGGCTAGTTATCTATTTATTAGTTCTTACTAAAAAATGATATTTGGCTATGGTTTGAATAGTATATTATTGATTTGAAGTCTAAAAATTTTCTTAACTATAGAATTTAATCCATTGATCCCTTGTAACTGGTAGTCTATTTTCAGACCCCACTTTGTAGTCATCAGGAAACTCCTCAAATACTGGTTCTGAGGAGGTTTCAACTGCCTGTTTAACAGATTGTCTAATAGATACTAAAAGATCCTTTGCACGTGTGATTTCATCATTATTATCCATCACCAGCCCATGACCCGGAACTACCTTATTTACATCTATTCTCTCAAGTTTTTCCATTTGCTCTATCCACTTATCAGGATTTACTGTTAAATCGCCTCCGTATGGAAAAGATTTGGCAAATAACAGATCTCCTGTGAATAATACATGCTCGTTTTGATAATAAACATATGATGAACCCAAGGTATGACCCCCTCCATGTATAATCTGCACTGTATCCTCTCCCTCTCTAATAATCAGGTTATCTTCGAAGGTTAGGTTTGGTTTGATAATTTCTAACTTCCCCTCAGTCAATGGATCCTCCCTATTCAGCCTATCCATCCCATCCTGGTAATATTTATTCTCTATGTTATCCAGTGTTTTGGATGAACTCACAATATTTACATCCTGAAATGATTGATTTCCAAAGATATGGTCTCCATGGTGATGAGTAATGATAAGCATCTGCACAGGTTTCTTAAATTTATCTTCCAAGTATTCTCTGAATAATTTTCCAGTGATTGGATACAAGGAAGAATCAATCACAATAATATAATCTGAGAGGATGATTGCGCCCATATTTCCAAAGCCAGTGCCACCAATGGATGCATAGGTATGAGGTGTCACCTGAATGAAATTAGTCTCTATCTCTGAGTTCATTATAAAAAATAATATTTTTGGGGATTTAAATTTATCTTGTTACACCTCTGATAAATATAATAAGTACCAAGTAAAAATCAGTTCATTTCAAGATGAATTCATATAATCATTATCTGAAAACTATTGTTAAAAATTAAATTTTAGTTCTTCTCTTTCTCTGTATCATAATTATCAATGTAATCGAACCAAACAAAACGGGGATTGATAACGGGTAATCAAGAAAACCACCCTCAGAATCAGTATTGTTCAATATCTCGGAAATCTCTGTGATGACACTTGTATAATTATTAATATCAATCACTGTGCTCGTTTCCGTTTCCGTTACTGTTTCAGTGATTATCTCAACGATTACAAACACCGTATTTGATAGTACTGAACCTTCAGGATTATTTGCCGTGATAGCATAATAAAATGTACCACCGTTATCAAGATGATCCACAAAGTGTGTATCCGTAACATCTGAAATTGCCGTCAATCCATCCAGGGAATATATTGGTTCAGTATCCCGATAGATGCTATAGGATGTGGCACCATAAGCCTCAGTCCATTCCAAATTGATAATTCCATTATTTGGATTGGGCAGTATATCTTCAAGTACCGGTTCTTCTGGTAAGCCAGATAGTTTTGTATAGAATATATCATATTCTATCCCAGAATTTGTGTAATTGGTTGTATCCTTCCATGCAACATGAATGAATTGTGAGGTATCAATACTAATTACCGGATTCTGAGAGGAACCATCACTGATGGTTATAACCTGGGTGGATGTACCCCATGTAACTTCATCAGTAGTCAATCTCTTATAAAAAATATTTGCATTTGAAGAAGCACCATTTATATTTGAATAATCATACCAAACCACATGGACATTACCCAAATCATCAGTTGTTATTGATGGCCTATAGGAAGAATCTTCACTCTCGGAAGAGACTAAATCTGCAGAGAGCCATTCATTAGATTTACTTTGCCATGTTTTATAGAATATATCTGAATCTGTGCCCGCACCGTCATAATCCTCATTGTCGTACCAGACGATGTGTATATTCCCATTAAGATCAACTGCAATAGAAGGATAATATGAATCTTCGGCATTATCTGTAGAGATTAACTCTGTCAGACTCCAAGCCGCTGATCGATGATCCCATCTCTTGTAAAAAATATCCGCATCTATACCCTCAATACCATCGAAGTCCGTGTAATCAAACCATGTTACATGTACATTGCCTGATGCATCATTAACTATTTTTGGATTATAAGATGACAGTGTACTTTCAGTTGAAACAACTTCTATTGTACTCCATGTCTGAGATGAGCTATCCCATTTTTTGTATAAAATGTCATAATCAGTACCTGAACCACCATAGTCCACATTATCATGCCATGCGATATAAATGCCATTAAGATCAACGGATATTGAGGGCCGATCAGAAAATCCTACACCCTCTGAAATTACAACTGGACTACTCCATGACTGAGTATTGAAATCTAATTTTTTGTAAAAGATATCTAAATCAGATCCTGCACCATTAATATTGGTAAAATCGGAATACACCACATGTAAACTGCCTGATGCATCACTAACAATTGCTGGAGAATAGGAGTAGCTTGTACTCTCAGTAGAGACTATTTCTATTGTACTCCAAGTATGAGAGGAACTATTCCATTTTTTATAGAAAATATCCCGATCAGTTCCAGCACCACTGAGATCTGTAAGATCTGACCACACAACATGGATATTTCCGAGTGGATCACTTGTAATTGAGGAATCTTCAGATGATTCTGTACTATCTATTGATAATACATCAATAACAGACCATTCCCAATCATCTTGTGTCTGAGCGATTGTGCTTGGAGCATGTGTTAGTCCTGTTATCATTAGGATAAAGGGTAGTAGAAAGATGTATTTGTTCATATGAATTGTGAAAAATCTTCATAGTATTTATGCCCTTCGTGACACCGAAATGTATTTTGTATATTTACTATATTATTATAGAGCCTGTGGTATTAATTAACTATGGTTCCATGTAATATTGCTTGATATGAAAATGAAAATTTCATCATAACAAATATTTGCAAGATCATAGTTCTGCATATTATCTATCAATGAATAGATGATTCACCATAACTATTACTGATACACACCAATAATTTTTTTATAATTTTATTTATTACAAGAATTTGATGATTAAGGCGTATATACTCATTGATGTAAGAAAAGGTTTCACCGAGAGGGTTGTTGAAGAACTCGGCAAAATAGATGAGATAGAACTGCTTTCTGTAGTCACTGGGGAGCATGATATCATTATTCGTGTCTCGGTCGATGTTCTGGATAATTTATTTCATCTAATGGTAAATCAGATTGATCCGATACAGGGAATAGTCGAAACTGTGACTGCGATCGAAACCCTTTCAGTGACAAAAGAATAGGTGAATATAATGGAAAATGTTAGTGAGACGGCTGTGAATAGGGTTAGAACAAGATCTAATCTGTCCAAGAGAATGCTGTTCTACTCACTAGCACTTACGTCTGGAGTATTGACTGCTTCATTTGTGGTGGTTGATTCCTATATCAGCAGCACTGTGTTAACTGATCCGCATGTATTTGCAGAGATATCATGGATATCTGGCTTACTGATAATAATTGTTATGATGGGCCTCCTTGCATTACCACTTAGAAAGGTTAGAGGAACTAGAATCCCCCTGGGAACACATCTGGATCCTAATTTCAGACCATTTCATCTTCCCCCTTGGATAGTGCTGAAGTATGTACTACTTGGTGGGGTATTCATGGCATTCTCAGTTCTGGTCTACTTTATTATGATTGACAGTTTTGATCCAAGTAGCCTTGTACCACTAATGTCCTTTGTAATCATATATTTACTAATTGCAGATTTCGTTATGGAAAAGGATAATCCCACCATAATTGAACTTCAAGCCATTATGGCAATAATGGTCGGGATATTGATCTCCACACTATCAGGTAGTAATTTTGATCTGAATAGTGTATTTCTAACTCTTGTTTTGATGAACGGGCTCTCTGCTGGTGTTACCATCTCTCACAAGAAGGCCACACAATGGGTGGACCCCAGGACAAGAAAACCACTTGATTCCATAACAATCAGATTTTACTCTGTACTTGCTGCCGTGCTCATCAACTCTATTGTATTTGTAATTATTATGGATGATGCACAAATAAGTTTATTCAAATCAGAATTTGTCAATTCCTTTCCACTGGTCACTCTATCAATGTTCTTGGCAACTCTGAGTTACATTATATTTTTGAGAGCTCTGAGAATGGGTAAAATGTCTATTGTCAATTCCTTGCGATCATTCTCAGTGATTATTGCCATTCCCCTGACTATGATTGCTCACTGGGTATATCCGGAAGAAATTCCTTTTGATGCTGGTGGATCAATCGGTACCATTTTAAAAACGATCGGAGCTATTCTATTCCTAACTGGAATGATCAGCCTTGCCCTGGCAGATGTCCGAGTTATTGCAATTGTCAAGGTTAACGTAGAGGGCCTCAAATACATTGAGAATATAGCAGCAATGAAGGGTGTTACAAGAGTTAGTGTACTTGCAGGCAAATATGATCTTCTAATAATCATCCGTACAAGATCAATAGGAAAGGGATACAGACAGACTATTCGAAAAATAAAAGCCCTGCAACCCGTGATAGAGGTCAACACAATCACTATAGTGAAGGAGTGGAGTCTATGATTATCTCGTATATTTTCATCAATTGCTATCCAGATGAGGAGTTCAACCTCGCAGGATTTTTGAGAAAGCTGCCTTCAGTTGATGAAATATTTATCACAACCGGTGAGAGTGATGTTATTTGCAGGGTGATCACCGATACTCTCGATGAGCTGTATCACCTCACAAGTTCTGTACTTGAGAAAAGAAATGAGATAAGAAGAATGCGAACCTC
>DAOUUM010000290.1 GCA_030668165.1 Candidatus Heimdallarchaeota archaeon | reverse complement strand
TCAAGTTCCTCAATGATTTCCATAGCTCTTAATTTTGGAACCCCAGTTATGCTTCCACCAGGAAATGCACGTAGGATCAACCTCCAACTTGCCTCTGGATTTTTGTTGACTTTTGAAGATATGCTACTTACTAGGTGGTGTACATTTGAATAAGATTCAACTCTTGCATGAGCTAATACCTCAATTGAACCTGGAAGAGAGGTTTTGCCTAAGTCATTTCTTAGCAGATCAACTATCATTGATAATTCTGCCTGATCCTTTGCGCTATCTAATAATTCATCTATCAAATGAATGTCTTCTGATTCAGTGCTACCTCTTGGTCTGGTGCCTTTTATAGGCTTGGTGATCACATCTCCATGATCAATATTTAAAAATAGTTCAGGTGATAGTGAAATAATTTGGAAAGATGGGTATTGTACATATGAATGATGATTTAATTTCAGCTTGGTGATGAAATCTAGGTAGATCTGTAGAGGTTCAATATCAGAGTGTAATTTAAATCTCTGTGTAAAATTTGCTTGGTAAATATCCCCAGCATAAATATAATCAATTGTCTTTCTTACATTCTCTAAATAATTTGAAACTGATGTATTCGAGTAAACCGAACTGGCATTTTCTACAATCGGTAAATTAGT
Organism: Candidatus Heimdallarchaeota archaeon; assembly: GCA_030668165.1. Classification (GTDB taxonomy): domain Archaea; phylum Asgardarchaeota; class Heimdallarchaeia; order Heimdallarchaeales; family Kariarchaeaceae; genus JAJRQD01. The sequence continues at coordinate 3,829 of DAOUUM010000290.1, read as the reverse complement.
CCTGAATTCGGGTAAGCTAATTGCATTATCTGATAGGTGAATATACACTATTATGTCATTGGAGACTACAAGGTAATTTGATGGTAAGATAAAAACTGAACCTGGAATAATTTCCTGATCACTGCGATTATCATGTTTATCTAGATCTCGCCCGGATTCATATGCCAAATAGCCATAAAATCCTACTTGATCCTCAAGGATTTTCCTATATCTGGGGTCTAGATCTATTTTATCTAATTTACTCCTATATTGATCCATCACCTCTGGGAGGTATTCCCAGTAATTTACTATATCAGTGGATTGATCTTTGTCAGTAGAAAATGATCCAGTATCGTCCTTATACAGCAGCTTAATGGGATCCCAGACTATTAATTTCTTGTTTTCAATTAAATTTTCATTAGTGAATATATTATTATTTACCACCATTAGAAATTCAGGTTTGTGGATCCTATCTACAATTGAAATGATATTGGTCTCTCCTGATGATAAATCAAAAAGAAATTCCGGTAGTTCTATTTGATCTGTTGAACCAAACGTTTGTAATGTATAATAACCATTGCTAAATGAATTAATCTCACCTTCGAGCTTATCCCTAGTACCAGATAATTCACAGATAAATCCCTTCATTATATTGAACCCTCCAAGAAATTCTCCAACATCTTCAATCCATCAGTTGTAAGGAAACTCTCTGGATGAAATTGAACACATGTTATTATAAGATCAGGATTATTAAATGCCATGACTATTCCTTCATATTTACTTTGTATTGAAAAAATATCAGATACATCTGATACGATAAGAGAATGATATCTGGCCACAGTTGTTGGTGATGGGATATTTTGAAAAATTCCTGTCCCCAAATGACTAATTGAGCTTGTTTTGCCATGAACAGGTTTATTTGCAATAATTGTCTTTCCACCAAAAACCTCATTGATAGCTTGCATACCTAAACAAACCCCCAATATTGGTATTTTTGAATTAAACTCCCTGATAACCTCTTTATGAATGCCAGAGTTTTCAGGATTACCTGGACCAGGTGATAAAACAATATATCTCCCCATTTCCGTTCTAATTTTTTTAATATCAACCTCATGTCCTCGTAATACCTTAACAGGAGCACCTAATTTAAGAAATGCTTGAACTAAATTATGAGTAAAACTATCATTGGCATCGACTAATATTACTTCCTCATATTTTTTCACTATTGGGACAAATGATTCTATTGAGTTAGTAATATTTAACGTTATCAATTCAATATTTATTTCTCAAATGATTATAATTACTTGACCATTGGGTGAATGCTAATAATGTTATTAAGTAATATCTAATTTGAAATAACAAAGTAGAAAAATTGGAGAATTCAACTATCATTATGCCAACTAGCCAACCAAGTGTGATGCTAACTGACTACTTGTTGTCTATATCGTTGATATATTTTGGATATTTGATTTTAAAAAGAAAAGAAGAGAAATATTTTAAGAAATACTTCGTAATGGCCTTTTTTGCTCTGGCCCTGGCTTCATTCGTTGGGGGGACATATCACGGTTTAGTCGACTCATTACCTGAATTGGTTGCTCAAGTTCTTTGGAAGATAACCCTACTCGTGATTGGCACAACCAATTTCTCACTGGCCATGGGATATACAGGTTTCAGTTTAACTAGGATTAAAATTCCGCATATTGTTATTATTACAAAATTAGTTATCTACTCCACTATCTGTTTGTTCACAGATAATTTTGATATTGTCTTATTTGATACTGGCCCAGTATTCTTCTACATTGTATTTTTGCAGTACCGGAATTACAAAAACAATAGATTAAGATCACTCAAATGGGAATTAACAGCTCTTATCCTCGGAATTATAACAATGATTGTGTATTTAACCAAGTTTGGCCTGCATGAATACTTCACCTCAGATGATATTGGTCATATTATTCTAATTGGGATGGTTTATGCTTTGTATAAATCGATAATTCAGATATTAGCAGAATAACTTGAATATTAATTATTTATGAGATTTATTGATCTCTGGTACAGAACCACCAATCATAGCAATTGATGCTTGTATCAGCAAGTCTTGCCTTGGCATCTTTGACACTTTTGGCTGGGGGAACAATGAGTTTATCACCGAGGAAATCATTGATTGGCCAGTTGGCTGGCATTGCAACTTTTTTATCCTCAGCAACTTGAAAGGCTTTGATAACACGAAGGATTTCCTCCATATTCCTACCAATTTCCGCAGGATAATAAAGAATTAATCGAATAATTCCTTTGGGATCGATTATGAATACTGCACGCACTGTGGATGAGCCCTGCCCAGGGTGGATCATACCGAATTTTTCTGCAATTGCACCATGATCGGCAATAATTGGGAATTCAATTTCCATGTCCATGTTGTCTTTTATCCAGTCAACCCATTTGATGTGACTAAATACCTGGTCAATACTTAGACCGATCAGCTCAGCATTTAATTCATTGAACTGTGCCTTTCTCTTTTGGAAGGCCATAAATTCAGTTGTACATACTGGGGTAAAATCTGCGGGGTGGCTAAATAGAACTACCCACTTTCCTTTGTAATCACCAGGAAAATTGATCGGACCATGAGTGGTCGTGGCTGTAAATTCAGGAGCTTTATCACCAATTAAGGGGAATGTTAAGTCTGACATGAATAAATTCTGCTAATTCGGCATATAAGTATTTACTTAGCAAAAAATATTCGCACATACGAACTTATGTAATTTTACAGAAGATTATATTCTTGGATTAATGTAATTCATCTGAACAATATATCCAATTCCTTCACGATAGACCCTATAAATATGGGATTTTGCATAAAGTAATAGCAATATTTTACAATGGAATAGGGATTTTCAGTCCCACAAGAATTGCCACAATAAGAGTCATTTCCTCTTTTGTCGTCTTTCCATCTTCTTCAGCAACCAGTTGTGCAGTCTCTACAATGAGATCCTTGACTTTTTCTAGGTGGATTATATCTTCAGGTCTGAAGCCATTATTGTACGCATTGACCAAGGCACGTCTAAAAACACCTGTCATCATATCCGCGACAGCATCAATAATGCGTGTCTGAGCAGGGGATATATCACCTTTTCGAGTTGCAACCTCAATTAGAGTTTGCATGAATTCGGCAATAAAAAAATCTGCATCCGTTGAGGTCATCTAGTATCATTTATATTTGATCCATTATTTATATAAACAATTCTATTATATAATTTTAGAATCTGAGAATTTTGATTGAATGTTAACCTCAAGGCTTTTGGAAACAATTTTAGATATCGAATATATAGTAAATATCCCGCTATACACGATTATTATCAGATTTGGGTACTTTTAGTGCCACCATGATCCCCAGGATTAGATTTAGTTCATCGTCACTGATATTATTATCTTCCATGGCTATTATATTTGCCACATCATTGATAATATCTTTTATTTTAGACAGGTGAAGTACCTCATCATCTGTAATCACCCCATCCTCGTACGCTCTTTCAAGGGCTTTTGAATAGATATTTATTACCATGTCATGAATTGTCTCAATCATTTTCTCCTCATCAAGGGATATGATGCCATCATTTGCAGCCGTCTCGAATAGAGATTTCATGAATTTGGCCACAAACACATCAGTATCAAATTGAGATTGCATTAAATCTCCGTTCTCTATATTTTATATAATAATTTTGAAAATACATATTCAGTACTCCCGCAATTCACCTCCTTTCCTCACATTTACAACACTGACAGTGCCCAAGTTGGAGTGACAGGAACTGGAACTCCAACATTGCACGGATTATGCGAATAATCCGTTTCTGTC
>DAOUUM010000184.1 GCA_030668165.1 Candidatus Heimdallarchaeota archaeon | reverse complement strand
ATTGTGCTAGGTAATGAAGCCTATGTTAAACTTATCACTAATCCTGATATATTTTACAATGAGACATACTACATGGGTCTTGTGAATGATAAGAATCAGTCAAATTATTATGATGGCAAATTAAGAGTCGTCGATCCGTCCGGTAAGGAATATGCGAAATTCCATGTCCATGACTATCTAGATTATATTGAAGAGCGTGTGGAACCCTGGACTTACGTACGTCATACTTACTTGAAACCCATTGGTTGGAAAGGATTTACAGATGGACCAGAAAGTGGCATATACAGGGTCAATCCCTTGGCAAGATTAAATGTATCCGATAGCATGTCCACACCCCGCGCTCAGGTACACTATGAAAAGTTGTATTCAGTACTTGGGGGTAAACCGGTACATGCCACTTTAGCCTGGCATTGGGCCCGTTGCATTGAGATGCTCAATGCAGGTGAGAGAATGCTTGAACTATCCTCACATCCTGAATTCACAGATACAAATGTTCGTGAGCTACCAACAAAGACACCAGTAGAGGGTATTGGAGTAGTGGAGGCCCCCCGCGGGGTACTTATTCATCATTACAATACTGATGAGAATGGCATAATAACCAAGGGTAACCTCATGGTTGCCACACAGCAAAATGCTGCTCCCATAAATATGGGCATTGTAAAAGCTGCTAAGGGCTTAATCAAAGATGGCAATGTCAATGATGGTGTCTTAAATAAGATTGAAATGGCCTTCCGAGCATATGATCCATGTTTTGCCTGTGCGACCCATACTCTTCCAGGCCAACTTCCATTAAGACTCGAAATATACGACCACATGGATAAAATGAGACATAATATCAAGATGTGGGATCACCAACCTGTTGAGAAAAAGGTGGAGGGGAACAAATGACAATAGTGGTTGGAGATCCCTTGATCCCTGAACTTAAAGATTATGGGATATCGGATAATATTGATCTCTGCTACAACTGTGGGAACTGCACAGCAGTATGTTCCTTAGCTGGTGAAGATGCAATGTTTCCACGTAGGGTGATCAGGTTAATTCAACTTGGTGCAAAACAGAAATTGTTGGAGAATCCTGATCCATGGGATTGTTATTACTGTGGAAATTGCTCTACTACCTGCCCAAGAGGTGCTGAACCAGGTGAGATAATGATGGGTATGAGACGTTGGTTAACTGCTCAGTATGACTTCACCGGTCAATCAAAGAGATTATACACTTCTGTCAAATCCTTTTGGTTATTAGCTGCCTTCTGGTTTGTACTACCTTTGATTATGCTATTGGGTATTCATACCATCGGGAAGTCATTGTGGCCCGAATTAGATATTGCAATTGTCACAGATGAGGTTGCACTCAATAGATTTGCACCGGTTGAGATTATTGAACCGATTGCTCATATCTATGCAATTTACCTTGTACTCATCCTTGCTCAAGGATGGTTTAGGATGTGGCGTAATGTGATGGGTGATCCTGCAGTGAAAGGTAAGGCTAGTATATCGGACTATGTTAAAGAAGGAATAGCGCAATTTTGGTCTATTATTTCTATTAAGAAGTGGAGCAATTGTGAAACATCCCAAACCAGAAGGAAATACAAACACTGGATACTAGCAATTAGCTACATTACAATGTTTGGTATCGTTACCTTAGCGCTTGAATGGTTTCAAACCGATGAGATTTATGATATTCTTAATCCTCAACGGTGGATCGGATACTTAATAACTATCGGTCTAGTATACGCCACAGGAGAAGCAATAATTGGCAGGATGAGAAAGAAAGAACAGTTACACAAGTTCTCTCATCATACTGATTGGATGCTTCCCATCTCCATCTTAGTTGTCGCCCTTACCGGTATAGCAGTGCATATCTTCAGATATCTGGGATTTCCAATATTGACTTACGCTAGTTATGCCATTCATCTCGGTGTTTGTGTAGTGATGCTCAGCACGGAGGTAGGGGTTGCAAAATGGTCTCACATATTTTATAGGTCTCTTGGTGGCTATCTAGTGGCTTTGAAGGCTAGAGTAATAAATAAAACCAAAATTGAAGCATGAAATAAAACCTGCATGAGTAAAAATTTGTCAAAATTCAGATCATATTGGTGGAATAGATTAGCACAAAATACAAAGATTCGATTCAATTCCATAGTTAATAAGAAAGGTTCATAAAAGTAAAACCTAGTAGATTGCAGATAAAACAGGAGAATTATATATGCGAGAAAAACCAAAACTAATTGGACCGAATAAAGGCGAGGTTTTTGAAATTGAGCCGGATAAAAATTTACTGGGTCGAAACTTGGAATTATCTCTTGAGAATAAAGAGAAATTTGATATGAACAATGTTGTTGCGATTGACGTTATGGGTTCGATTGGTTCTGGTAAGACTACTCTCTTGGAAGAGACTGTAAAACTACTGAGAGAGAAATATTCAATTTTTGTTCTTGGTGGGGACATAACCACCACAATTGATGTGGATAGAATTGCGAGGCACAATGTTCCCACAATACAGATAAATACAGGTAGGGGATGTCATCTAGATGCAAATTTGATACAAAATGCTATATCCAAGATAGATCTATCCAAGATAGATATTCTTTTTATCGAGAATGTTGGCAATTTGATTTGTCCAGCAGGTTTTCCACTTGGGACCAGTAAGAGGGTTGTAGTGGTTTCAGTAACAGAAGGTCCCTACATGGTTAAAAAGCATCCTTTTATATTTGGGGAGACTCAAGTGGTTGTCATCAATAAATTGGATCTTGCAGAGGTAATGGAGGTTGATCCACATTCCTTGAAAGAAGATGTACATAAAATCAACCCTGATGCCAAGGTGGTATTTACATCGGCAAAACATGGTGAGGGAGTTCAAGAATTTATCGAACATCTAGGTCTTTAATATGCATGAATACAGCATCACCAGTATGCTGGTTGAAAATATCATTGAAACAGCTGAGGAAAATGGTGCAAAACAGGTAATGAGTGTTGAAGTTGAGATTGGGGAATTCACCTTTCTTAATTTGGATCAGGTCAAATTCTGCTACTCGACACTTATTGGTGATACAATTTTGGAGGGATCTGAAATCATTTTGGAAACGAAAAAAGGAGTGGTTAAATGCGATTCATGTGGTTACACGGGGCCTATTTTAGCAATTGATGATTCTGAATTGTATGGGTTGGGACTGCTTAGTTTTAGCTGTCCAGAATGTAGCAAAATCACACGCGTGATCGAGGGAAGAGAATTCATTATCAGAAGAATTCAGATGAAACGCTAGATCAATACCAAATCAGCAAGCTCTGCAACAATTAATGCAACTTTTGGCACTATTCCTTTCAATTCGGGAGATAGTACCATAGATAATTCTCTTGGAATGTTTTTGAGCTGACAGGAAACAAACAATATATCCATACCCAATTCTACAAGTTCCATGAATGTCTCTTTATCCGGGAAGAAATGTGAGGAGTAAGAAGTATTCAGCAGTTTCAGATCATCAGGTTTGAGAGTTCTAATAGTTCCCGGATCTAACCCCAGATCAATTACATCAATAATTATCAATCTATCCGGTCGTCTATCATCATGCACAAGTGGCACTATCCACTCACCACAAGCCATTCCAGCATCCACAATAAGTACATCTTCGTCTACTCGATAGTATTTTTCGATATATTGAGCAACAGCTGGACCAAATCCATCATCTCCCTTTAATATATTCCCACAACCAAGTATCTGGATAGCCACAAAAATCAAGGTACATCTTGATTATTAACTTCTAGGGAGACAATTAGGCTCAATTCACTTTTGTGTTAGATTAATTTCCTTATTCTGTAATATTGCCTCTTGTGCCAATTTTCGAAACGAAAATGCTGATGGAGAGACTGACTCACCTTTCTCATCTTGGATTTGAATATCATCGAGTGGATCAATTCCCATGTCAAATATCCTTAAGATAATGGGGAACCACTTAAGTTTTTTATCTTTAATAAAATATTTCAGACTAGGTAGATTCACGAAGCAGGGGATGGAAATACGAATATGATCAATGACTCCATTGCCATCTGTATGAATGAGGTAAGTTAATCTGCCATTGGGGGCCTCAACAGATCGTACAGAATAGGTATTAATTTTCAGTGACTGTGAGTAATTGATTTGTTGACGAGCTGGGATTAGGTTCGATTCAATAATTTCCAAAGCCATAGTAATAGATGAAATACTCTCTCTGAGTCTTACATCAAATATATTTCGTGGAGATTTAGGAGTAGTAACTTTCACGTTTGCATAGAAAGGTGACTTTCTTCTCATATCCTGTTTAAATCCATTTGCTCGGGCTAATGGTCCTACCAATCCATATTCATTGACTTGTTTAGGTAATGGATTAAATGCTTGATCGATGTATTCGTGTCCAACATCCAATTGTTCAGAATTATGCACTAAATTCAATGAATCCATAGAATTTTTTAATTTGTTAATAATATTATCCCTGTTCTCTTCATAATAGATGGGGTTGACTATCCAGGATGATGCAGAACGATTCCCAAGTATTTCCATCTTGGTTGATATTAGCTCCTTACGGACCTCAATAAATTCTTTTGCAGCATCTTTAAAACCCAAATCAAATAATACCATTATCATCCATAGGATGTGATTGATACATCTTTCAAGTTCCAGCACAAGAATTCTTGATTTTATATTAAATTCTGATATTTCATGATTTATCAGATCCTCCACACAATGGATTAAGCATATTTGATGTGCTGAGCTACAGTTACCAAAATAAATACTCATTTTGGAAAACATTTCTTCAAGGTTACTTGATACGAGGTTATGCTCAATCTCACGGTAAAATTTACCAAGAGATACTGATACCTGTTCCATAGTTTGTGAGCGAATATCAATATTGAATTTAATACCCTTACTATTTGAATTTATAAATCTAAAAGAATTATCTTGAATGATGTTCTTGATATTAAAGCCGAATTGATTCTGTAATTCATACTCAAATATCAAGGCTTCAGGATGAATTCTCGTGATAGATTGGATAATGATGTTTGATATCTGGCTCTTCAATATAATGTAATTATCCTCTTCAATCAAAAAGACATATAGAAGTTGGTTGGCTTCCTTTAGATAATCAATCATTACAATTGTAGAAGTTATTTTATCTGAAATAAACTTAAGCAGATCATTTATTTCATCTTGAGGGATATCAATTACCATCACCCTTTGGGTGGAATTAATTATATCATTTACTTTATTCTCAAGAGACATTGGTACTACCTTTGATTAGGAATAAGGGAATTACGGTATCACCTTAATGATTAAACGACGTAGTAATTCATTTTTGCTGATATTTAATTTCTGAGCCAGATCTTGTAATTTGGTGGTGGTATATTGCGGTAGATCTATCTCGTAGTTGCTAATTCCAGAACGATAAAAACTGAAATCATTTTTCTGAGAATTCACATACTCGATGATCTCCTCTTCATTCTCATCTAACATCGCAACGATCATCTCAGTCATGTTCTTAATAATTCTCTCAGCTGATAGATCCAAATTATTAACCAATTTTATCAGTACTTCATTCATGATATAATTGGCATCCTCATTTTGATGTATCTCAAGGTATGGAATTTCAAAAGACGACCAATTGGATAATCTTCGTGCTAAATCCTCTCCTTCCTCTTTGGAAACCTCTCTTGAATTCAGGTCAAACTTTTTAGAAATCTCTCTTGAATTCTGGTTAACCTTTTTAGAAACCTCTCTTGAATTATGGTTAAAGTGAGTGCCAATTAGTAGCATAGGAATGGTGCTGTAATAATTATTTTCTACTAGTTCTGTAATCCATTTGGGTATCCCATCAAAAGTAGATCGATCGCTCACGTCAAAAGATATAATGGCTGCTGAACATCCCCGATAATAAACCTCGCGGACTCTCTGGAAGCCTTCCTCAGCATTGATGTCCCAGATCTGCAATATATAGGAAAACCCCCCATATTCAAAATTGTGAATGGAAAAGTCTGTACCTATTGATAGTTTGTAATCTAGATTAAAACCACTACCGAAGTAATCCTCTCTGAGTTGAGTCTTACCTGAATTTTGATCACCTAGTAAAACAATCTTGTGAATCCGCTTCAGGTTGTTATTGTCCATATCGACTCATCCTATCTGTGTGAGAAATACCCCAGTTAAATCGTCAAATTATTCTGTATTAAATAATTTATTGGATTGTTTCTGCGATATCCATATTATTAATGGTT
>DAOUUM010000356.1 GCA_030668165.1 Candidatus Heimdallarchaeota archaeon | reverse complement strand
TGCAGGTGTCACTGTGCGCTTGTCCGTGTTCATCAGACTGCTAGATCTTGATTTCAATCCCGCAAGTAGCTCATCATCCGCCCGGAACCATGAGTGGTGCAGTAGCTCAAGTACAAAATGTTGGGAGCAATGTTTATTTGATTCGTCCAGTAATTGGTAGAGATAATCCACATTGGCATCATTTTTCTGGAAGAATTTATTGAAATGGAATAGTACTAGACTAAGTTTGTTGTCCAGTCCACTTAGTGAATCGAAGTATCCCTCGATAAATTCTGGATCAATCAGCTGTTTTTTGTCTAGAGTGACTTTCTTGTTCATCCTTGCAATGAAATCAAATTTCTTTGGTGTCGACTCATCCCACATTGCAACTTTTGTCTTCTCGGGTAGCTCGTAGAAAGTTGATTGTAATTCCACCATGGTGGAGAATCGGCTGTAGTATCTCAGTTTCTCCTCTCTGAACTCAACCGGATAGATGCGATTGTCCAGGGATTCGATATTAGAATCCCATGCGGTTGTTCCGAGTAGAATCATTATTGTTTGGTATATGATTTATCTTATTAGTCTTTTTCCGAAACCTTGTTGATTTTGATAACTTGTAATTTGATGATTTACCTCAATTAATACAATATAACGTTTGATTGGCAAATAGATTTTATATCTCGATTGATAGACTCATACAGTCTATGTCCAGCACTAATGAATTCTGGGAACCACTCGCCTCAAAAAATGAACTCATGGAGGTGGCAGAGGAACTTGGTAATTATTTCAAATCAAAGATACGTGATAGAAACAATGTACCGGCAAGATATGTATCGGTACAGAATGTGAGGTACAGCTCTTCAAATATGGGAGATCTTGTCGAGATCCAATTGGAGATCTCCTATCTATCCGATCAGGGAGAACACATTCCAAGTGTGATGCTCAAGCAGTTCAGAACCCTTGAACTGATGGATAATGAGGTGGAGAGGTATTCCAATATTGATGCCAAATGTGTTAGATTCCCAGATATTGATGTCAATCCCATGATCTCGATCAATCGTGACATGAGATATGTGGTGTATGAGGACCCCAGTGGTCTGACCATTGATAAGATATCTCTGCCAGGAGAGCTGGCCAACTACCTCCTGGGAAGAGTACTTGGTGTGATACAGGGATTTGATCTGAAAGAGGTGGCTGAGAGTACCATAAGAGAGTTCATGATATTCATGCTCATGCATATGCCCTTCACCTCTGAGGAAAGAGTATCAATCGGGGATATGATAGAACCAATTTTTGCACAATACTCTGCCAACACCGGCAGGTACCGTCCAGTAACACTGTTCTCACTGGACAATGTGCTTATTACCCCCCGTTTGAGTACCATCTCATTTGATAATATAAGGGATGGTTCTGCATTCTCCATCAGGATTGTGATGAAGGATCCTGAGAACATAACAAGGGACAGGATGGCAGATATTGCCTATCTATTCAAGGATATGGCCATGGAAGAGTTCCTACGCAGCAGTACCTTTGATGACACCAAGGTTGCTGTCACCCAGTTCATGAAAGGTTATGCCGAGGTACTGGATACTCTGCGTATACCCCCATTTGAGTACATGTATCCCAGTGGATTACCACTGGATCTGCAGTTTATTGCTGTGGCATGGGCGGATGAGTTGCAGAAGATCAGGACAGAACCCATTAACCCTGATAATTTTGAGAATAGAGAGGTCCTGATATACACCTACTATCTTCTCACCGCAAAACCCTTTTCAGAATTTATAGATCTCTACTAGAATGTTTTAGATATGGAACTAATTTGAGGACTTGCCAATGAGTGATCCACTTGAATTCATCCCGGACAATCCTGTGATAAGGGATTTCATGCGTCTGCTGATCAAGGCACATCGATTACCTGTCAAGAGTTGGTTCTGTATAGGATCACCCGGTTTTGAAACTCTACCCAGTTCAGAGGAGATCAAGAACCTATCAGTTGAAGAAGTGACCTGTGCCAACAGGGTGTATATCGCCACCTATGTCAACTCGGTAAGAATTGCTTTTTGTGAAAAGCACAAGGATCTGCTACTCAAATATTTCCTGGAAAAACCAGAGAATGTAATATATGATCCACCTGCCATTGAAAAATTTCCCTATTTTGAATGAATTGATATCTTGATTTTCAGTTCTGCATCAGGTGATTGGAGATGGTTGATCATATCACGGGGGAGATCCCTTGCCACAAAACTGCTGTTTATTGCAATGGTTCTATCAGAGATAAATGAACTGCGACGAAATACCATATCAACAGGATCGGAGAGGACCAGATCCTGGTGACCCGAGGCCCTGCCTGAATAGACAATATTATTGCAACTGAGTTCGATATCAATTTCATTCCCATTTTTCAGATGATTGGTCAACCACTGTGGTAATTCATCCATTGCAAGTGAGCTTTTTACACCAATAATACAATCCCCCCTTGTGCTCAGATGATCCTCTTTGGTCAGCTGCCAGGTGGTTTTGTGTGTGGCCAGCATGTTTGGATGACCATGTGCGGTTATTGTAAGGCTTCTCTCCACATGTGATCATCACCTCACCATATTTTATAATTTGATATTGTGATCTGGCAATTGGTAAGAAATTCGTGGATATCAATATTAATATCAATCAACTGAGAATCTGAGTTGTGAGCATAAAATCAAATCTTGATACCCTCAATATCCGTCAAAGAACAATCATCCTATGGACTGCAATACTGGTATCCCTCACCACCGTCCATATGCTGATCGATCCCATTTTACACTGGACGTCTAGTTAAGACTAACAAGGATCCAGACACCGGCGATTATAAACATCAGAGCTGCGATCAGATGTATCTTTTCCTTTGGTATCGATTTGATCAGCCTCTCCCCTATCAGAGCGGTTAGCACCAAGATAAGACCCATTCCAATCATAGCTCCCAAAAATACCGCAATGGGATCATGAATCCCTGCCTGTCCAATGACAAATAATTGGCTCTTATCACCAAACTCTGCAAGTCCCACCAGAGCAATTGATTTCACTATGATTTTTGATCTGCTGAGTTCATTGCTATTGATCTCCAGCTCCTCCACCTCCTTTTTGAGGTATAATTCCCTGAGACTGAATAGTCCCAGCAGGATGAAGAGTATTCCGGATAGTATGGAGAACAGGTCAGGATCTATCAGGGTGCTGATAAATACCGCAATCAGTACACCGACTATGGTTGAGAGTATCAGCCCAAAAAATGCACCAGCAGTGACTGTCCATGGTTTATTGGTATTGATCATCAATGACAGTGCAACAAGGTTGGTCTTGTCACCTATCTCGGCAACAAAAAGAATCATACTGGTTGTCAGGATAGTTGTAAAGAACTCAATACTCATATGATTAGCAATTGTCTATTATTTATAGAGTATATCCATACATATCAAAATTAATTGACACAGATTATTATAATAAGGGAAATACTTGGGGCAGGATTTAATAGGATCGCTTGGCAAATGATACATCCTCCCTCTCAGCATATAATCTGGGAAGAAGTAGCATAATCAGGGTGGAAATAAATGCCAGTATCACTCCAGTCCGGTGAAATGTGGAATAGAGTGCATAGATGGTAAATTCAGTCATAAGCAGTCCTGAATAATATCTATTAATAATTGTGTGATTAGGAAATATTTGTCTTATTTCAATCACTTAGTACTGTCGT
>DAOUUM010000474.1 GCA_030668165.1 Candidatus Heimdallarchaeota archaeon | reverse complement strand
CGGCTATGGAATTTGGAATAAGGAAATGAATTCAGGAGGTTTGGTTTTAGTCTTCCCTGGAAAGGTTTTACATTATGGAGACGAGGGAGTAAGAGATTTAATTAAGAAGCATATTGACGATTTCCATAATCTAGGTAATCCAAAATTCTATTTCGGGTATTGTTTAGCAATACTTCACTATCTGATATTGACCTATTCTGAACATTGTAAAATGCGCCGATTACTAATACAAACCCACCTATGGATTTTTCAGAAAACCATCTGAAAAGACTGAGAACTTTTCGATAAAAGATCATAGCTAACAATAACAAGACAACCCAAATGTAATTGATATAATCAGATACCAGATCAGGAATAATTGGTGAAACAATAGGATTATCCGTATTTCCAGGATCACTAACAGTACTATCATCTGGATTATTAGTTGAAGGAGACCCTATATTAAATTCTTCTCCAAATGAAGTCAGATAAACTGAAAATAGATTAATAACGAACTGATCAAAACCAGGAATTTGACTTAATTGCAAACCATCTGTATCATTTTCATCTGGGATTGATGTCAGTGCAAGTGATGAAGTAAGGATATTATTGGAATTTAATGAGTAATTCAACATTGCTGGTAGAGGATAATTTAGTGAAGTTATGGTCTCTTCTGATGAATTTGAACCTGTGATAGTTGCAATCACCTCAGCTGTTGGTTTAGGCGTAAAAGTACCCCAATTCCCGATATATTCTAATTCAGCATTAATAAGATCATCTGCATAATTAGAATTTACCTCCAGATCCCATTTAACGATATCCTCTTCTTCGTCACTACCTGGATAGACATCGTTAGTTTCTAAAATTCCAATTTTATCTAAAAGCTCCTCAGATAACATATCCAGATATGGAGTGAATACAATTAAGGAAGTATTTTCCCTTGAAATATAATTTTCTAATTCATTCTCAAGTTGATCTTCAAAGGAATTTTCTGCTGAAGAGACCAAAAAGACCAATTGATAACCTGCAAGGCTATTTGTGCCAAAATTGCCAATATTTAATGAATCGTAGGTCATCTCAAATGAATCAATAATGTCTGAAACATAATCCAACTCATTCCTATCATTGTACAGTATCATTATCAATGGATCATCAGATTGAGATTGTACAGGTGAAAACTGTACCATAATTAATAATAATAGAATCATTGAAGTTTTGTATGAATTCATAGTTTTCACCATTTTTATACCTAGTAGACGTCAATTTACCGCTAGTTGGTAGATTCCCGTTATCTATTATAACCAAGTATTCTATAATAAATTTATCATCATCAAATATTTAATAATATTTGGAACAATTATGCCCACCTAATCTCTTAGACTTAGTAGTGCCTTGTCCAATTCTACATACTCAGAATTTTTAACCATTTCAGGACCATAAATACGCTCAACAGATGTATCAAATGGAGTGTGAGCACGAGACGACAATAGCTGTCCGGTTCTCATGACCAGAGTCCTTCTTTTAACAAAATCAACCTCTTCTGTTTGAGTAATATTTTGATCATATGTGGTAGCAATCGTACCAACAATCCTGTCTTCATTTCCATCAAATGAGATGAGAAATCTTGTGTTATCCTCGGCCATAAACATAATTTCTGTGGGTAGGATCTGATGGGTGCCACCAAAGAAATAATTTATCACTGATTCCAATATCTGATCTAGTCCATCGAGAGTACTGGACAACTTTGAGGGTTCTCCAAGTCTGCTTTTTGCATACAGCATTGTTATGTTTTTCTCAAAATCGGATTCCAAAGTTCCAACTATGATATACTCGCTCTCACGCACAGTATCCCATATCTCAAATAAATCAAGCTCTCCCAATCCGAAAACCGAAATAGCCTTGCCAACGTAATCTGGGATCTGATCTGCTAGAACAATCTCCTTCTTGACTGTCTTCTTAACTTTCTTCTTAACTTTCTTCTCAACCTTATATTTCTCTTTTCTTGTTTTGGCCTTCTTTGGTCCAGAATCCTTCTTTGATCTGAATATTCCTTTAATTTTGCCCATAAAACCTTTGGCTTCTTCTGGTTTTTCTAATTTCTCTTCGATTGTGCGTTCCCTCTCCTCCTCTATTGTTACCTCCTCGGTTACCTCTTCAACTTTATCTTCATATAAGGATCGTTTCAATTTCTCTACCTTGGACCAATCGCTCTCTTCCTGAGATCTCAATTTCAAAATAGACATGAGCATCGAGACATTTATCTCATCTGCAAGTGTTTTGAATATAACCAGAGGTTTACCCTTCATAAATGGGTTTCTTACCAATATTATGTTCTCTTCCGTTCCAAAAACCTTACCTCGGAAATAAGCAATTGATCTTCCTCTATCAGTCTTTTTCATAAATGTTAGAAGTTGAGTTACTAGTTTATTTTCCTCCTTACTCGCAGTTTTCTTAGTATTCCACAATGATAAATTAGGCAAACCGGTAAATTTCGTGATGAGTATTACACTTGATTTTTCGATATTTGCAATACTTGAGGTCGGATTCATATTTACATTATTTATAAATCTAAAATCATTCAACAATCCCCAGACTTTTTGTAATATACCAGTTTTTGTATTTTTATATTTTTT
>DAOUUM010000559.1 GCA_030668165.1 Candidatus Heimdallarchaeota archaeon | reverse complement strand
ATTTTTCTCGCTCATATTTTTTATTGAAATACTGGAGTTTCCCTAATGTTCAACTATTTCTTGAAATTGTAATCTCAAGTATTCCATTATTGAGATTAACATCTTTAAGGTCTTTTTTATGTGATTTGTCAAGATTAATTACTGTTTTGTATTTAATATCTGCAACTGTATTTTCTGCTATGATTTCGAGACCATCATCGGTGAAATCCATTTTAACATCGTTTAAATCATGAATTCCAGGGATTTCAACTATAACATTGAAATGGTCCTCAAAATCCATTATTTCATGATAAGGAGTTTCAAAGTCTGGCTGTTGTTTGATATTATTGAGAATCTTATTTGGATCTACGTCTTTCATGTCCATCATATTGATCTTTGGAATGCCATCTGGCCCCATATTCATACTGAATCCGATCTGTTTGAATGCGCCCTCGAGCATATCGGACATGTCAGTATTTTCCATGAAACGGCGAAATTCCTCAGGTAGCTCTCCATGAAGAAGATTGTCCATGATATCTTTGGGAATTTTGTCTCCAAATAATTTCAATATCTGTTTTTGGATTTCTTCTAATATCTTACCAAATTGGTCGAGATCATCGTCATTATCAAAGTTCATAGACATCACAACAGGTATAATACCAAAAGTATACAACCGCAATATAAAAACCGCAATATAATATAAAAACATGTCTAAACAAGTATGATTTTTTATTTCAGTTAATGCAAATAGTTTATTGCGATATTAGATCACCTATTTATTCTTTTTTAGATTAGAAAATTTCTTTCTTAAACGAGTAACTATCAGAGGAAGCATGAGAAAATTGCCAAATAGACTATCAAATGGTGCTTCTGATGTATCTGATAATGCTGCTGGTCTAGTAAATGTTATCTCTTCTGAGGTACTATTATGAATTTGAGATGCAATTATTTCTGCTCCCTCGTGTGACGGGTGCACTCCATCGACAAAATATTCAGAATGTCCCTCGGTAACATTCCATAAATTGGTTATAGAACCCAGTTCATACTTAACTGTCACATTTTCGATCACATCAAAGTATCCTGGAACTGCGATGTATTCCTCGGGAAAGAGTCCAGCCCAAGTGAATTTCATCAGAAATATCTGTCTTAAATGTCCATTATTGGTTTTATTCCATTCTAGGACAGTTTCTATCAACCAAGTGTAATGGAGCTCATATAGAGCAGGATCCAAGAACCTAATATCTGCCAACCCTAGATTGATAAAAAGGTATTCCGGATCATGGAGGGTAATCCTATTGGTGACCAGAATTGTATTCTCATAGTAATGCCGCAGGAATTGTCCATTGGCACCACTGTTAATCAGATTTGTCTCATTCCATGGCAATCCCAAACCTGGTAACTTGGTAATGTATCCAATCCCAATACTACCCTCAGTGACTGAATCACCAATGAATACTATATTTGCTCCCTTACCTGTTTCTGCCCCACATTGACTGCTAGTGAAAATTAGAATGATAACAATTAACAGTGTCAATCTTATCCTCATCTTCAAAAATATTAATCTTTGAACACTAATAAACTAATTTGACTAACTAATAAATGCTAATTGTATTAAAATTTTAATTTTACTTTTTATTCTTACGATATATTATTGGAATAGCGATTAATGCAAAAAGGGAATAAATTATTTGGAATCCATAAATTCCTGATTCTTCGCTGTCAGTTGGAATTGGGGTATCGGTAGTTGAATCGATTATTTCATTGATTGTGAAATCCAAACTAACCCATTCACTCCAGATACTCACTATTTCACTGCTTACCCTTAATTTTATTGTATAATCTCCTCCAATGTCATAATCAAGCTGCAGATAGCCACCGCTAGAGTTT
>DAOUUM010000025.1 GCA_030668165.1 Candidatus Heimdallarchaeota archaeon | reverse complement strand
TGGTAAATGCAAAACAAAAAAATGGAAAATGGGTGGGAGTACAATCTTTCTATCATGGATCCAGTTGGGTCACACCTGAAAAATCAAGATCATATAGTAGATGGGTAACTCTTAAAGCTCTGAGAATTAATAACTGGTGGAAATCAAAAAGTAGTGGAAAAATATGATAATTCCGGAATTATTCATGAAACTCTTCTAAAAATTATATTAAACGAGTGAGTACGGCTTATTTATATTCATTTGATTATTTATATTTTATTAGTTATCCCTTTCGAGGTAAATCAATTTTTTAATGTTTTTAGGATATTTTATTCTTCAGGGAGTTTAAATTGCTTGATAACAACCATGGAGCTTTCTGCCTGAGAGGTTAATTCCTGAGCAGCAGATGATAGTTCCTCAATTGTTGCTGTCATTTCCTCTGCAGCGGCAGCTACTTCTTCAGCTGATGCAGCTGTTTCTTCTGAAACACTCACAATATTAAACATTGATTCTGAAATTTTATTGAATGCACTAAGTAAGCTAGTAGATATTTCCTCTGCTACTAGTGCAATCTGATCAGATGCAGTTTTTGATTGATCACTCAACTTACGTACACTTTCAGCAACTACAGCAAAACCTCTACCATAATCTCCAGCTCGTGAAGCCTCAATACCTGCATTTAATGCAAGTATATTGGTTTGTAGAGCAATTTGAGATACTTCATCGGTATTGCCTTGTATTTTTCTGATAATATCATCAACCATTCCAGTAATATCCTTAATTTCCTGGTTCACCTCAGCAATTAATTCTGTCTGAGATGAAGCACCATCAGACATTGCTTGAGAGGTACTGGCTACTTCCTCAGCAGAAGCATTTATTTCCTCAGAACCGGAGAAGATATCTTCGGATGTAGTGGTAAGGATCTCAGCTGATGTTTGTGAGCTAGATATGATACCAGTCAAATTCTCAATCATATTGTTTAATGATACTTCTAATAATCCTACTTCATCATCCCGGACCTTCTCGCCCTTTTCTAATATTTTAACAGTTAGATCTTTGTCATTGGCGACACGATCCGAACTTTCGACGAGACCCTTTAATGGACTGGATATTGCTTTCGTAATCACATAAGTTACGATCACACCCACCAAAAGGACTACAGCAACTATCACTACTATCACAATAATTGCGGTTGTTACACTTTCACCTGCATCGGATTGGGCCTTTGCGATTGATTGTTCAGCAATATTCTCCAGAGCTAAAATTAAACTCGGAAATATGACATGAACTCTTTCAGAGTTGGCTTCAACACTATCTAACATATCAAACATACCAGTATCACTATCTAGGAGAGATGGCACCAGTACATTGCTGATATAATCATCAAGATCAGTATAATCCAAACTCAAAGTACTATTAGCCTTTAAGTTATCCATATGATCACTATAATCATCGAATACGGTGTCAAAAGCAGGTCTTGTTACGCCAGTATCTCCCATACCTGTTCCATCCATATAATGATGCATCAGGTGGATCATTCGTTCAAAATGGTATTTGATCTCGATTAAATCTATCATGTTACTAGGATCTTCTAAAAGTTCGAAAGCTTCTAAATCTGACATAATATCTGGATACTCTTCATGAATATCATCAGAGATTGAAGTAACATCGTCTAGGAGATCAAAGACACCTGTACCAGTAGCATCAACCTTCAAGTTAATTTCATCAAGAATATCTTTAACTCCTGCTATATCTGTAGTAAAGTCTGGAAATGCTGCTTCCAGATTTATTAAACCTGCGTAAATGGTATCTGAATGATTTTGGAATTTATCCCTAGTTCCTTCAGTGTTTCCTTCTAAATAGTGATGCATCATGTGAATCATATAATCTGCATGATATACCATCCCTTGAGCTTCAACACTAAGAGTGGCTACATCAGTTAGATTATCAATTTCGTCATTCATGGAATTCATCTGAATTACACTAATTACTCCACTAACCATACATAGTACTATCAGTAACGCAAAACCAATTATTAATTTATTGCTAATTTTCATAAGTGAACACACTCGTTTCTAATTGATGTTCACAGATAAATGCCATGGGCTATAATAATATTCTGCTTATTAGAATGGTTAATAAAAAATAATAATTATAAAATAGTATTTTATTATATATATATATTTCGTTTCCAAGAATTCAGAAAATTTACGCATAATTACTAGGTAAAATTGAATATTCCTTATGCCCTATAACTAATTATGGAAATTAATTTCTAAATTATTTGATCATAATTTATTTGTTAACCTGTATTTCATTCTCAAAATTCTTGATTTACAGACCTAAATTTCTGATCCAGGTGTTATATCCTCCACTGATTTTTTCTTGGGTACAAATACAGTATAGATGAATAGAATGGCAACCAATCCCACGGTAATTCTGAAAGGAGTATTGTTCAGGAGTTGATTTAGTAGCTGATCATTTGGATCTCCAGGAACATAATTGGCATTGAGATCAAATTTGGAATTAATCACATCAACCACTATTTGAGGATCAGTGATCCCCTCCCAGAATTCTAGCTCATTCCCCTCTCTATCCAATAAAACAAGACTGGGGAGAAAACTGATTTCAAAATTATCACTGATTTGAGAATCATGATCCAGTCCAAAATCCCAGGTCATCTCAATGTCATTATCCTCTTCTAATTCAACTTTGAATGCCTGGATTTTGACAAGGGTATCAGTCTCTGGAGAGACACTCACAGAAAGAACAGATAAATTACCCCCGAAGGCTGAGTAAATCCCGTGCAAATCAACCATGGTCGTCTTGCATGGCTCACACCAGGTCGCCCATGCATCAATCAGCAGGGGTTTCCCCTCGTATTGATCAAGATTTACCAGGGTTCCATCCATTGCAGTGTACTGAAGATCCAATTCATATGCTGCCTGAGTGACATTTGCCTGTGTCATTATTAAAAATACAATAAGAATAATCGCAGAGCAAATATGACTGGAATTGAGTTTCATAGATCCCAATTTGTATATGCGAATTTAATCTTAAGTATCCTTGAATTAATATTTGGTAAATAAATAATATTTTCATATTTTAAAATCGTTTTCTTTTGAGTACAAGTTCAATACTTTCTCAATAGATGGTTGAAGAAGCACTAAATCAATAAATCAAATGCATATTTAAATGCCATTTTTCAGATATTTTAAAATATTGCGGGATTATAAATTATTTAGAGGGTTATGTTTTACAAGGATCAAATTATAAAAATAATTGAGGATAATTTATCCACCATTATTTCAGATTATGATCCAAATTTCATCATCTTATACGGCTCAGTCGCAACAGAAACAGCAAAATGGTGGAGCGATATAGATATTGTTGCAGATATTCCACCAGATGTAATAGATCAAAATGATCGAGATGTTAGAGTTGCATTATCTGTGTACCTGGATGCGTTATTAGATACGGACAAAGTACATGTTAGCACTTGGGATAAATTACCCCCTCATGTGAAATTTGATATTATTAAGAGTGGAATACCAATTTTTATTAAAGACAAGGAAAAATACAGGGATATGATTGAATATACCCTCAAAATATACTGGGATCACAGAATTTGGTATGATCGCTTTCTAGATGAAGCTTTGGAGGTGTGATTTGTGGAAATTAATAAAAAAAGAATTCAAGAAAAACTTCATCATCTTTCAATCCAAATTTTACATTTGAATGAGATTCTATCAGTTAACACCCCTGAAGAATTCAAACAATCATGGCAAACCTATAATTTAGCAGAACGAATAATCGAGATAATAATGCAGATAATCATTGATATCTGTACTCATATCGTTGCATCACTAGATCAAGCACCACAAACATATAGTGGCTGCATGGAAGTGCTAAAAAACAAGGGTATATTGGATCTAGAATTATCTAATAATCTTATAGACGCAGTGAAAATGCGAAATTTGATAGTTCATCAATATGAAGTAATTGACTATGAACGACTATTTTCATTAATCAGTAAATTAATAACAGACAGCGAGGCTTATAAGAATAGTATACTCGATTGGATTAAAAAAATAGAGTGATTAATAAATCACTCCCAAGTAAGCCAGAAAAGAAGACCAATGAGTACTAAGAGCCCGAAAAGAATGTAGGTCATATTTGACAGGAGAGTATGATTAAAATCCTCCTCCTCCTGATACTTATCAGTGATCATGGGGGGTGGATAGTTTTTATCAGGCATTGTGTTAATCTAAATTCTTTTCCTCTTGGGTAACCATTCCATGATCTCTCGGATTAACTGTTTAAAAGCCTCGTCAACATTATCTCCTGAGAGGGCACTAGTCTCAATGTATTTAACCTCAAATTTGCCCTCGTATCTGTCATTCAATCCCGAAATATAAGCTTCTATCTCCTCTTTGGACACCTTTTTATCCAGATCAGATAAAATCAGATCACTCTTGTTACCAAGAACAACTACAGGCACACCCTGGGTCTGGGTTGAAATCTCAATATCATGGATCCACTGATCCAGATCCTCAAAACTTTCTCTTCTGGTTTGATCAAAAACAAGTAAAACTCCGTATACCCCCTGAAAATATAGTGATCGGATGCTCTCAAATCGTGTCTCCCCACTTACATCCCATATGAGTAATTGAAATTTTTTGCTATCTAATACAATCTCCTTTACACTAAAATCAGTGCCAACAGTGGGAAGGTAGTTTCGATTATGTCGATTTCCCATGTACGAAACTCTAAGTGAGGTTTTACCCGTACCATAACTTCCTATCAGACAGATCTTTAAGACTACTGTACGACTGATCGTTGGTTCCATTATCAAACCGATTACCCTTTTAGAGTTAATATATGCTTTCATTATAAAAGGGAATTTAATCATAATCTAAAGGCGATTAGTTCCATAATAATTGACTTATTTGACAAAGAGGCTTTAAAGATGTATATTTTTAATTCATAATAGCGAGATGACGGATCTAGGCAAATGGCATATCTCCAAATGCATAGGGTCCCAGTAATTCCGCACAAACTGTGCGAATATTTTCCAGATGTCGCTCAAGCAATGCCACAGTGGAGAAATTCCGGTCATTCTGATAAACCTTGGTCACAAAATCAGCCTTGTCATCGGTAAGAATTCGAATATGTGTGTTCATAGCTCCCATCAAGTTACCATACATCGCCTGCATCAGTCTTGGTTGGGCTGTGAGCAGATTTTTCCTGGTTACCACACCTATCACATGAATTTCTGATTTAGCTCTCGCCTTCTCATTCTTCTGGATAAATGCAATCCAATTAATCTCTCCCTCTGGTTCTTGCCAGGGGAACATCCCTGTGATATAACTCTGCACTTGTATCTGTTCAGAATTAAGCGAGGCCAAGAGATTGATCCCCTCTCCCATCACTGAGCTTAATTTTACGGGTGGTGAGGCTGCAATTGGTATGGGTCCGGTCATCTCATTTAGTGCAAATGCATAAGCAGCTGGGTAGAACACATTTTTTGCGTATTTTACAGCTTCTTTCGGACTTATATCGTAGATGCCCTTGAATTCAGATAGCTTGGCAATTATACTCTTGTTATAAGCCTCATCATCTGAGATGGTACTCTTCCATTTTACTAGTTCCTTTGCAGAGATCAGAAATCCTGAATCAGTCTTGACAGTTCTTACCTTCTTAAAAATTAACTGAAAAGGTTTAACTATCTCACCCTCTTCAACATCCTGCGAGTAATTGGGTAATTTAAGATTAAATATCAATTCATCAGAAGATTCGTTAAGATCTAGATAATCGCAAATCTTGCCAAAGGTCTTTATCTCATCTGTTGAATCTATGAAATCAGTGAATTTATAAGGTCGATAAAGTATTTTATCTCCAATCAATTTCAATACATTTTCATTGAATTCAAGGATTGAGTAGGAGGTATCTATAATAAAATGGTAATTTGGTAATTTGAAGAAATAATCCTTCCTTAGATTTTCTTCCTCCTGATATGATTGATAGGCCTCTCTGGTTCTAAATACATTGACCAGTAGATTACCTATGGCATGAATTGTGCCCAGCATCTCATTATCTATCTCAATAGTTCTGGTGAAGTATAAATTGATGACTCCAAGGCTCTTATCCATTCCTGAAATAGGTACACTTACAATTTTTTTAATACTAAGTTGACTAGCCACAGGAGGTAGATCATTATCTGTTCCAGCCTTCAAATCATAAACATATTGAAAATCAGTGTCAAATATCTTGGTATTGATCAGTTTATTAGTGTCCGTTGTAGTATTAAGGATCTGAGCAGTCTCCAGGGTCAATCCATATGTCTTGGTTATTAAACTGGATTTGAGATAGTGAGATGTAATTTCAAAGGAGATAAACCCGTAATCGGCCTGAAAAATGTTGCAGATCTCAGATACTACGCTCTCAACAAGATCATCATAATGACTTCTGTTGGTGTTTAATGAGGATATGGATGCAACCAAATTCAACAATTTTTGAAAATCGTAATTACTTTGCTCCTTCAGTCGAATTACCAAACATGACTAAGCTGAAATTATTTTTAAGGGTTTGTCAAACCGAGACGATATCTGATCAATTATACGCGATCTTGTACAAATTACTAGTACTGGTTTCCTAATCAGATTTTAGTAGTCCAAAAAATAATTCCTAGGTGAGAGTTTATAAGATTGCAATATTCATAGTAAAACGGAAATGAGGAAAGATTAATTAAAAAAACTCGCTCGTTGTCAACTTCCATATTTGTCACATCTATCATATTGGCAGATTTATAAATAACTTATACCCATTTAACATTAATTCTTACAAATTACTTTTTAAGGATTATGTGTATTAGGAATTGTCTTAAGACATTAATAAAAAAGGAAGGTAAATAATATATTCGACGATGAAACTTCAATTTGTTCAACCTGCGGATTAGATGACGATTTGTGCATATGTACAGAGGTAGCCAAAACGGAAACACGACTGAAAGTGTTTCTGGAAAAGAGGAAGTGGGGCAAGATATACACGCTAGTATCAGGCCTTGATGCCAAGGAATTCAATCTAAAGGAAATAGCCGTGAAGCTTAAATCCAAACTTGCTTGTGGTGGTACTGTTAAGGGAGAGAATATCGAACTTCAGGGAAACCATGAGTACAGGATAATTGACCTGCTTGGAAACATGGGATTTGATCCTGATTCAATTGATCTGATTAAGAAATTCAAATAATGATATGATCTTTATGAGATAACATATGTATCCCTAATTTATTTAATTTTACTTATTGGTCAGTTGTAACCTCAGCACCAGTTTCTGTAATTATCATTGTATGTTCATGTTGACTAATCATATCAGATTTTTCAACTCCGTTTAGTACATGATACTCAACAATACCACGAATTTTCTGTAATTCTCTGAGACCAATCATTATCTGTGGTTTGGTCAGACCATGTTTTAGTAGCATTCTTGCTGCAAAGGGCATTCCATTGAATTGCCTGCTCGCAACACCATGAACCTTTCTGGCAGCCTTGCCACGTGGTCGTACTCTGAGAGGAGATGCTCTGAATATAGTTATTTTGTTGAGATCCGGATGAACTGATCCCTGACCGGTACTGGCAAATGTCTCTATGGCATATACTTCTCCCAATTCCACACGATCCCCTCCTCCTGGATTGGCAACGCATGGTACGGTCTTACCTGCATGAACAATATGTCTATCCACCATATGGCCAGATAGTTCTTTGACAGGCTCATAACCATATTTCTGAATTACCTTCTGGATCACCCCTCCAAGATCACCGGTCATAGTTCCAGGTCTGATCATCTTGATTGCCAGATTGGTTGCGTCTATGGTTGCCTGGACTAGATTCGTGTAACTACCATCAATATCAACAGATTGGGCAGTATCTGCGATGAATCCATCAATCTGAACACCCACATCCACCTTGACAACTCCTTTATCAGGAATTAATAAGTCATCATCAATGCTCGCTGTGTAATGAGCAGCTGCGTTATTGATAGAAATATTTATTGGAAATGCAATTGTGGCACCAGCATCAGCAATCATTCCATCGGCCTCATTGCATAATTCCAAAACAGATGCTCCGGGAACAACTTTTGAAGCAATGTGCTTCCTTATTTTTGAAGCAATTTTTCCAGCCTCAAATAATTTTTCTCTTTTGATCTCATCACTTACCTCCTCAGATTTAACACCTGGATGTTTTTTAGTTTGAAAACGGGCAGGATGGGTCATAATCGACATAAAATTAAGATGGGAATACTATTATTTTAATTTAGTACCCATGATCTGAAATTACCTAGTAAAAATGTCATTTCGAATATATTTTAACTAACGTGCTTTGATTTTTCTAATCATATCAGGCCTTGCCTTTCGCAGGGTTCTGAAACCACAGCTACTGCACCTTACTCGGTTAAGAGGCATTAATTCATTGGGATTCATTGCATGAGAACAAGCGGTACAAATATATTTTGTATTCATCTAATTGATTGTAATGATACCAATATAAGAACTGCTCGATTGCTGACAACATCAATATGTGCAATTTATTTTTTTAATCTTATTTAGTTTCATACTTATCTTTGAGTTCTTCCCAAGTGATAATCATCGCCACAAGATCAGAAATAATATCTGGAGCAACTTCCATGGGAATTCTCACCTGCTCGGTGGTATTTCTATCCCTGATAGTTACCGAACGATTTTCCAGAGTATCATAATCGACAGTAAGTGTGTAGGGAACTCCTATCTCATCATTACGGGCATATCGCTTTCAAATTGCACCTGTCTGATCATATATGGCCTCAATTCCATAGTCCTTTATCTCCCAGAACAGATTATTTGCCTCTTCTGGTAATCCGTCCTTTCTCTGCAGTGGAGTCACAAGAACCACCCATGGAGCCAGTGAATTGGAGAATTTGAACCAGGTCCATTTTCTTTCCTCTTTGATATAACTGTTGAGTAGAACTGCATACAATAATCGATCAACTCCAAGAGATGGTTCTATCACATGTGGGATGACTTTCTTGCCCTCCACATCAATGTGCATCTTCATTCCAGATATTTCCTGGTGCTTGAGCAGATCATAATCTGTTCGGTATGCCAGTCCAATACACTCCACAATACCAAATGGAAAGATAATCTCAAGATCATAATTTGCCTTGCTATAATGAGCTGTTTCCTTCGGCATCAGATGTCTAAATCTGAACTTGTCCTCGGGTATGCCCAGATTTTGCAGGAATAGTGACTCAATAGCCATGTAGTACCCGATATACTGATTGTATATCAGATTTTTCTCGACACCTTCTTTGATAGTGATTGTGCTAGGATCCTCTCCCTTATCCTGGGCTTCCTGGGAGAGAAATCGGATCTCAACATCCTCAATTTCTTCAAAACGAGGGTGATTATTTAATTCATCAGGATCGACGAACATCTCTAACTCCATCTGTTCGAATTCACGTAATCTGACAAGGAAATTTCTGGGTGAAATTTCATTTCTGTAGGCCTTACCAACCTGTGCTATACCAAATGGAAGCTTGGCTCGCATTGAATGAGCAATACGTCTGAAATTGATAAATATGTTTTGAGCAGTCTCAGGTCTGAGATATGCGGTATTCCCGTCCACAGGTCCAATATTGGTTTTTAGCATCATGTTGAATTCACGTGGGGGATCTAATTCACCCTTCTTGCATGTTGGACATTTAATACCATTTTCTGATATAAGTGCAAATAGTTCGTCATTTGATTTACCCTCTGCATTCAATCCTAGGGATGCCTCGATCAGATGATCTGCCCGATGCATTGACTTACACTTGTTACATTGGGTGAGTGGATCATGAAATGATTTTACATGTCCAGATGCCTTAAACACACTTTCAGGTAGAACTGTTGAGGTGGATATCTCATAAATATTGTCCTCAGAATTTATGAAAGTCTCTCTGAAAAGATTAATTATGTTTTGTCTGATCATGGTTCCAACTGGTCCATAATCATAGAATCCAGCTGCTCCTCCATAGATCTCAGCGGTGGGAAATACAATTCCCCTGCGTAGACAAACATCAACAATCTCTTCTTGAAGAGTTTTCTCCTGTGGTTCTTTTTTAGTTTTGCTCATTTTAGCCTAAATTAAATGCTAATAGTAGGTATAAATAATACTAGGTTATTTACATTCAATATTTGAAAAATTACGGGATCAAATATAGTATTATTATTGGTTCAATATTTAAAATCATAAAATTTGGAACTCAATTCTGATGTGGCACTAGCAACCTCCCCGATATCAAGTTCTAATAAATCAGCAATTTTACTGGCCGCAACAGGAATTGATGACGGTGTGTTGGGAAACATATTCTCTACTGGTGCACAATATGGACTATCTGTCTCTAGAATAATATTTTCAAGTCCAGCTCTTTTAACAACCTTCCTCCGGTTACCTCTTATCGTTACATTTGTGGGGATCGAGATAATGTAGCCAAGATCAAGACTTCTATTGATCTCTTTCAGATTTCCCTCGTAACTATGAAGTAGTACTGCTGTCTGGGCATATTTTTCCAGAATATCCAATACTTCCGTCTCAGCCTTTCTTGAATGTATCACTACCGGCAGATCAAATTCATTGGCCAGATTAATACAATCAATGAATAATCTTTCCTGTTTTAGTTGTAAAACATCATCTTTTACCCAGTGATAATCCAGTCCAATCTCTCCTATCGCAGAAATATTTTTGGATAATTTATGATTGCTCAGTATATCTCTTAATACATCAGCATCTCCTATCTTGTCTGCCAGTGTTGGCTGAATTCCAAGTGTGATCTCAATCTCACTTTTTTCAGAGCTTTGCAACACAAATTCATAATTTTCAGGATCAGAGGCACAGGACACGATTTTAACAACATAATTATCCAATGAATCCTTAATAATCTTATCAATTGTAACAGATGAAAACCATGGTTGATGGATATGACTGTGACTGTCGATAAATTTCAAATCTGTCATTTTTTCGATAATATCCAGCTCAAGATCTCAGTGCCCAGAGTTGTGAATGCATCATCTACATTCAGTCCTGTCAATGCACTGGTATCATAATAGTTAATTTTGAATCCAATATCCGCATTTTCTTCGTTGATTTTATCAACATAAGCCATAACCTTTTTCTCTTTTACCACATTATCAGCAGAATCAACAAGATCAGACTTATTTCCCAGTATCACTATAGGTACTAATCCTCTGGTACTGTGTTTTACCAACTCATCAATCCATGAAGTAATATTATCAAAAGAAACAGGTCTAGTTCTATCAAAGATGACAAGTCCGCCAAAGCAACCTCGATAATATTTTGAACGTACAGCAGAGAAAGTCTCTTGACCTGCAAGATCCCATATCTGCATAGTGATCTGATATTCTTCACCTTGATGTTTCAAAGCGATATCATGTGCAGCAAAATCAGCTCCAATCGTCATAAGGTGATCAGATGTAAAACCCTGACCTAGGTATTGACGTCGCAAGTTTGTCTTTCCCACGGCACCATCTCCCAAAAGAGCTAATTTAAAGAAATACTTGTTCGAAGTCCCTCGTGTCTCTAGCTTTGGTGGTTGTTTTGATTTCTTTTTCCAGAACACTCTAATCGTAATAACACAATTCACCATTTCTTTATAAAATCATCGACATTTAGGGATATAACTACTTAATTAAACTAGTTTTATTTAATTATTTATTTGAATTAAATTTCATATTTTACATAAAGGTTGAAAATATAGCCTGTTAATTGTATAGTTCTTGTTTAATACTCAAAAACTAATTAAGGGTGATTGGCAGTCATAAATTGTCATAGTCAATATTTTATCGGTTTGGAGAGTACAAAATGATCTGTAAAAAATGTGGTGTATCTTTCGTTCGTTATCCTTGTCCCTCCTGTGGGGCTAAAGAGTCAGAAATTGAAGAAATTACATCATATGATGAGGGAAATTTAATAAAACCATCAGATCTTGATGGAAAATCTGCTGTTAATCCTTTATTTGAATTCGAGGAATCAGAAAAACTGGTAAAACCATCAGAATTAGTGGAGACAAAATCAACTGTTCTCAAGGAAGACAAGAAAGAAGTTGTCTCAGAGCGATTAGTTAAACCATCAGAAGTGATTAAGCAAAGAGAATCGGAAATCGTCGTAAAAGAACCAGAGGGCGAATCATTAGTAAAACCATCAGAAATACTAAAACAGAGATCTGAAGAAAAAATAGATGTAAAATCTCCTGAATCTCTTCTGAAACCATCTGAAGTATTAAAAGAAAAGAATAAGGACTTGCCCGAACCTGAGAAAAAAGCATTTGATGTGAATAGTGAGCGATTGGTTAGGCCATCTCAATTACAGGGAAAGGCTGCCATCAGACAAAAACCGATAACTGCAGTCTCTACCAGTGATAAAATGAGAACAGAACTCTCCTCAATTTCCCATCATGTTGAGCGTATTGAAAATGATGTGCTTAAGCGAAGGCACACCGAAAAATCTGGTGAGTACAAGAATCGAGTAAAAACCACCCTTGAACAGGTAATTTGACTATTGGAAAAATTAGTTGATCAGGATGAATAAATGAACTATCTAAAATATATCTAGTAGAAATTTTAATGTATGAAGGAAAAATCGACCTAGCATGGCAGAAATTAAACCCAAGACAAGATCTAGATTATTACGATTATTATTAAAAATTTTCCTGTGGGTTTTATTTTTATTCTTTCTGCTTTCTGAGATGTCTACAATAGCAAAAATACTCAATCAGATGTTGACTTCTGGTGAACCATTACCTCTTCAAAAATTTTTGAACAATTTTGAACAGATCTGGCAACTTATTGATTCTATACTTATCGCTGTATTAACTGAAGGTGTTTACGATTATCTATTCATTAAATATGCATGGGGAGGCTTTACCTATGCAACTTTTACATGGATTCTGCTCAAGGATATGCAGAGAAGAGAATTGGGTCTCAAGTATGAGTTAAGCGAAAAAGAGCAATTTGGTAGAAAATTAAATGAGATATATATCCTACTCATGCTGGCCACTATAATTTATGGCATTAACAGAGATCTGTGGGTGCCCTATGCCCAGGATATCAGATGGGAGATCAACCTGCTCCATAAACAGCAACTATCAGCAGGATCCTATCTGATCGTCCTTAGTATAATATGGGCCACTGCCAAGATGCCAAATTCACGATTGTTTAATGGATCAATTAAATTCTATAATTCTCCCAAATTGCTCACTTATGTTTTTCTGGTTTTCATGCTTGATAATGCTGCCTCATTTGACTGGTTCCCATATCCCTGGGGATACGAGGAAATATTTCTCTATGGTCAAGATTTATTCAGTTTTGACAAGGTATTCCATTTCTTTTCATCTTCAGGGGCGGCAGTCATTTTATACAATTATACCTCAAAACCACTTAAAACCGTGATTTTTGTGCTTGCACTAGTGATTTTCTGGGAGTTATTTGAGATTTCATTGAATCCAAGGGAATCTAGTGATTCTCTACTCGATATGTTTATTAATACGGCTGCTATATTGATAACTGTAGGAATCCTGCATTTACCGAGCAGAAGCAAATATGAGTCCGATTGATGAGAGCAGCATTCAACCACTTATTGATGAGATCATATTCGAATTTCGATTGCTCTCGATTAATATGCCAAGAATTGAGTTTTATGATGCATGGTCATATTTTGAGAGAAAACTAGATCTCTCGTTGAAAAATCTGAAAGTTATGCCAAATAGCATTGGTAAGATCAAGGACATGCAATATCTTTATTTAAGAAACAATGAACTGGATTATTTACCCAACTCATTTAAGAATCTAGTTGAATTAAAAGAGATCTGGTTATCCTTCAATAATTTTTCAACTACACCAGATTTCATATATGAATTACCCGCAATAAGATATTTAAATATGAATGAAAATAAATTACAGTCCATAGATCCTCAGATTCAAAGGCTTGTATCAGTAGAGGAATTATTTTTCAATAATAATCAATTGCGTGAAATTCCCAGTGATCTATTTGAGCTGGATAATCTCAATCAGCTATGGTTAGCTGGTAATATGATAAGAAGACTTCCTCATATTAACAAGTTCCAAAACAACCTTCAGGGATTGTATCTATACAATAACTCGATTCAGGAATTACCAGTATCCATTTCTAAATTGGTCAATCTCAAGGAGTTACATCTTTATCAGAATAGATTATCTAAACTTCCCAATACCTTCAATGAGCTTATCAATCTACAGCATCTGTATCTGGATCGAAACGATCTAACTACAATTCCATCTGAAATATACAATTTGAACAGTCTTAGCAGATTGAGATTGCACGAGAACCAGATAACGGAACTTGATCCTCAAATTGGAGATTTGCACAATTTGGAATATCTAGATCTATCAAATAATTTACTTGCGGATATTCCAGATGAAATTACAAATTTGAGGAAACTGAAATATCTGAACTTCAAATCAAATCCAGGCCTTGTATTGTCTCCTAAAATTAGGGAATGGATTAGAGGAAACTCAATCAGATTTTTTTAATTGCAGGGGACATTAACTCAAAGAATAGCAAATTAACCAGTTCGAGGAGTTGAATAACCAATTAATAATTTTTTTTTATTCTATTTTTTTGTCCATAAGGGGTAATTTTTTTAATAAAACGACCATAAAACGCCTGTAAAATTGGAAAAAATCATTCTTTCAATGGTATTATTCTATATTTACGGTGAATTTGTATGGTTCTTGAACTAGATCAAAATAAGGAACAAATAGAAACCTTGACTCTGTTGGGAAACGAGGCTATTGCCTATGGACTCAAAGATGCGAGCGTTAAATTTGCTGCTGCATATCCTGGTACTCCCAGCACAGAAATTATGGAGACCATTATTTCCCAGTTCAGTAACGATATGGTTGCTGGCTGGTCATCTAACGAGGCTGTTGCCTTTGAGGAGGCCGTTGGTACATCTATCACAGGTGTGGATTCTGCAACTATATGTAAATCCGTGGGATTGAATGTGGCCATGGATCCACTGATGACCCTGGCACTGACCGGGACTAATGCTGCACTTGTCGTGATCGTCGCTGATGATCCTGGAATGCATTCGAGTCAAAATGAACAGGATAACAGGATAATATCCCGATTTGCTGACTTACCCATGTTTGAACCTTCCAATATTCAGGAATGCTATGATTTCACAAGAGAGGCAGTTCTCTTGTCCCGTAAATTCAAAATACCTGTATTTGTCCGATCTGTAACCCGGATCTCACACTCACTTGGATTATTGAGAAGAAAACCTCCAATAGATCTTCCCAAAATTGAGTATGAACGAAATCCACAGAGATTTGTGAATATTCCAGGTAATGCTAGAAGAAACAAATCACGAATGATGAAACTCAAAGAGGAGATGTATCTCCATCTTGCTGAGAAGAAATTTTATGACGAGATCAAATTTGGTGACAAACCTGATTATCTCATAATCAGTAGTGGTTCAAGTGCAAATTATGCAATGGAGGCAGTTGAATTCTTTGGTTTGAATGCCCTGGTTCTAAAACTAAATGTTGTGTATCCCTTTCCAGATAAGAGATTCATTGAACTCGCAGAACAGTATGATCGATTGTTAATTATTGAGGAACTGGAACCCTTTATTGAAAAGATTATTCATCAGGAAGTTGCCAAGGTTAAATCAAAAATCAAATATTTTGGAAAATTTGATGGATTGACATCCTTTGAGGGAGAATTAACCACAGAAAAATTACTTGGATTCATGTCCAAAGTACTGGGATTGGAGTACAGTCCACCCAAAGAACTACCCAAGAGTGCTGAGGATCTGCTTAGAATCAGACCACCAGTACTTTGTGCTGGATGTCCACACAGATCGACCTATGTGGCTGTGGAAAAGGCACTGAAAAGAGACAACGCAGTTTACTGCAATGATATCGGATGTTATTCTCTTGGTGTATTGCCACCTCATGACAAGGCAGACATAATTGTCTGTATGGGAGCATCAATTCCCATGGCAACATCAATTGCACTTACCCAACCCGAAAAACTGGGTGTTGCATTTATTGGAGATTCAACATTCTGGCATACCGGAACCCCTGGATTGGCAAATGCTATCTGGAAAAATGCTAATATCATTGTATTTGTGATG
>DAOUUM010000316.1 GCA_030668165.1 Candidatus Heimdallarchaeota archaeon | reverse complement strand
GGAAAAACCATGTTCTTAGGAACTCAGAGGTTTCTGATCACTAGTCTTGACCGGAAATGAATAATATCTGAACAAGACAAAGCAATTATCAAATTTAAGGAGATTGCAAAATGGATATTGACGTTGAACTAGATGCTACAGGACTTAGCTGTCCCATGCCAATCATGAAACTGTCCAAATCTGTCAAATCGATGGAAGTGGGACAGGTGATAAAAATGATCTCATCCGATCCAGGATCTGAGGAGGATGTACCCAAATGGGTCAAGAGATCTAAGAACGAACTTCTGGAATCCAAAGAGGATGCTGGAAGTTACATCTTTATTATTAAAAAATTAAAATAAGGAATGAACTATTATGTCAGAAGAAAAAAGTATATTCAGAGAATTATACGATAAAATCTTTGGTCAATCCATACCCATGTGGTTAGGAAGTATCCTAATCGCAGGTATGAGTGTTGGTCTATTTGTACTCGCCTCGCCATTTGGTGCCTCTGGTGCCATACAAAACTGGGGTGACAATCTGTTTAATTACAGTGATAATCTTACAATGCACAGATATGGAATCGGTGCACTTGCCCTATTACTAGGTGCAATGGGTGCTGCTTTTATGGCAAAACAATACAGCCTACGTATAGCTCCTCCAGGAGAACTGGTAAAAGGTGCTATTGGTGGTATATTCATGTCATTCGGTGCCGTATTGGGTCAAGGTTGTACCCTTGGAAGTTTCTTCAGTGGATGGGCTGCCCTATCCGGTGGAGCACTTGTCTTTGCCGCAGGGCTTGCAATTGGTGCATTTCTTGCAGTTAAATACCTGATCTGGGAACTTGATAAGTACCCAGGAATCAGTACTGGAGGATCTGAAAAGACGGTTGTACCCAAAAACATCCAACCATATATCGGTATAATTCTGATTGCCCTTGCTTTGGTCCTACCACTCCTAATCGGCTACGATTTGGATGATAAGGCTCAGAGAGCTGTTGTAGGTTTCATTGTAATCTTCGCACTCATTGGTATTGTACTACAGAGATCCCGTTGGTGTGTAGTACGTGCACTGCGTGAACCCTTCATGTCTGGAGACTCAACCGCTGCTGTTGCAATTATGGCTGGTATTCTGGTCGGAATAGTTGGCATGGCTGCATACAAATTCTCCTATGGAGGCGATATCGCTATGGTATTTGTATTCCCTCACTTTTGGCTACGTGCCCTGATTGGATCCATCCTATTCGGTTTCGGAATGACCATCGCTGGTGGTTGTGCAGTTGGTTCCATGTGGAGAGCTGCTGAAGGCCAAGTTAAACTGATAATTGCACTAGTTACCATGATGCTAGTTATGCCACTAGTAAACTTATACGTAAAGGACGGCTTCTTTGAATTAGTGCCCGGTACACAGGTCTACATGCCCGAATTACTAGGATATGGTGGAGCAATTGCCCTATTCGGTGGTATCATCGGTCTATGGTACTGGTTCGTTAAATGGAATGACAGAACCGGTAAATTCGCATCCCTCTAAAATTACAGTCTTGAAAAATAAATTAATAAAATTAAGTAATATTCTTTTAACCACGAATTAATGGTAAATACTCATTATAATCAAAATAATATGAAAAAATATTCACAACTTCAAAATACAATTGCAGTGTGTTCAATCATAAAAATAATAGCATTGGAGCTTCTAATCATTAATTTAAAGGATTTTGAAAATAATTTATTCAGCTTTTATGTAAAGAATTATAGCTGAGAAGAAACATCCAAAATAAAATTTTTACATTTCATTTATTCATTTTTTGATGATAAAATAGAATATTTGTCATAATATTATTAATTATTTGAACAATTGCTTTAAGTGCTATAAATTATATACTAACAACAAAGTGCTATTAGCAATTATTTATTAACTAAATAACAGTCGGGATTATTGCAATGTTGAGCTAGTTCGCCGGGAAGGACAGAACTGGCAAATTTGTTGCTATTTACGGTGATATTATGGGACATACATCTATCCTACTAACTAAGGGCTCTCTGAACAATATGATCTCACTTACGACCATATTGTCGGGTGCAGCCTCTTTTGATATGAAAATAAAAGTGTTCGTTATGGACGACGCTGTCTGGGCATTCAGAAAAGACCGATACAAGGATCTTAAAGTGGACTCTAATATCGATGGATATGCAGAATCCTTGAAGGCTGGAGTAACTTCGGGTGTGATAAACACCTGGTACGACTTCATGGGTGATCT
Organism: Candidatus Heimdallarchaeota archaeon; assembly: GCA_030668165.1. Classification (GTDB taxonomy): domain Archaea; phylum Asgardarchaeota; class Heimdallarchaeia; order Heimdallarchaeales; family Kariarchaeaceae; genus JAJRQD01. The sequence continues at coordinate 1,902 of DAOUUM010000316.1, read as the reverse complement.
CAAAGAATTTGGTGAGGAAGGTGACATCACAATTACACTATGTGGTTTGATGGCTGACATCGACAAATTGAAGAAGGAAGACTTTATCGATCTTGTTGATAGAGTGGCCACAATTGGCACATTCATCGATGACGTATTCGAAGCTGATAAAATAATAAGCATGTAAAACCTAAATTAAGGTTAGTAAATAAATTAAAATTATAACTAATTCAATTTGGATAATTTAAGTAAATTAGTATTCTATGATCAATATTTAATTTATTCTCCCTTGAGTAATTATTTATAATCAAACAACAATACTAAGCACATGAGTAGAATGAACGAGCAAATCAGATCAATTAATGATACCGATGAATCTATTGAGGATAAGGTTAATGCTCTTGAAAAACTCTATAACGAGGAGATAGAAAATGAGAGCAGTGATGATCTCCTGCCAGGTGATAATATTTTGCAGATAGAACTTGCCATAGAGGATATCATTTGTGAGATGATACGTAGGACCTCTGAAATGGATACTTTAGAGGAGCAGAAGGAAGTTTTAAAACGATTATATGTTATTGTTGAGGATACATTGCATTGGAACCATGAGAAGAAGGAATCATTGTATGGGGTTGTTGAGAGGGCCTCAATGAGGGCAATGCTTAAAGATCCCGAGGTAAGCGATAAGGAAAAAGCCGAGATCAGGCAGATATGGGCCGATTATCTATAAACTGATTTTACTGCCAGTTTTATCACTCAATTTGAGAGCATCAAGAACTTCCTGATTCATCCATCCATCATAGAGGGAGGGTTCATAACTAACTCCATCTTTGAGTGACTGGGATAATATATCCAGGAATTTGATGTATGGGGGTATTCTTCCATCTTTATCGATAAGTGAATTATCAAGTGCATATCTATCAGGTATTACCAACTCCTCAAATGATTTTCCAATCTCTCCAAATGATATTGTATTGCCCTCCAGCATCAGAGTTCCCTTGTCACCAGATATAAGGAGACGTGAGGCAGGTGCCGGAGACATGGTACTGGTTAGTACCAGATCACCTGTGACTCCCTTTCTGGTCTCAAATACCATGGAGAAACCATCATCTGCTGTTACCTCCTGTAAATTGCCATCATGGTCCTCTCTTAGTGGATTTCTGATGTAGATACTACCCTGCAGTGATTTGAACTCATCATCAATGGTGTATCTCAGCCAGTCAAACACATGGGAACCAATTGCACCCACCATACCTCCATCATACAGGGATTGCCATAACCAGCCGAATTTTGGTACATCAGATCTTGCAGCGAATCCGAAGAATTGTTGCATATGGACCTCTCTCAATCTTCCAGCCTTGTCCTCTGCTATGAGATCACGCAGATATGCCCTTTCTGGCAGATTTCTGAACTCATGAGACATCATTCCAACGAGTCCATGGTCCTCTGCATAGCGGAATAGCTGTTTTGCCTCATCTGCATTGCTTGTGGTGGGTTTCTCGAGTAGTAGATGCTTACCCGCCTTCATTACCTCCATGCCCATCTCAAAATGCAGGTAGGGAGGGGTGACCACTGATATGAGATCAATATCGAGGAATAATAACTCTCTCCAATCCTCATATGCGGCGATTTTTAGTTCTTCAGCCAGTTTCTTTGTCTTATCAAAATCTCTGGCTGCAAGTGCAACCACCTCGAAATCGGGATGTGCATCCATGGCAGGGTACTGTACCTTGGTACCAAATCCAGTGCCAATAATACCAACTTTGTATGTCATGATTCAGGAATTGAGTAATTGGTAATAAATGTGTGGAATGGGGTAAGTGCCGTGAAATTGTTGATAGGTATGGTTTGAGAATAATGGGAATTCTGTTTCAATAATGCATAGTAATCAAATATTTTGGATCAGTCCCAATGTTGACGGTT
>DAOUUM010000077.1 GCA_030668165.1 Candidatus Heimdallarchaeota archaeon | reverse complement strand
TGTCACAGGATGGACAGATAGTATGATCATATCGACCGACACTTCGATTCCCTCCGTAAACATAGTTCATACCCTCTTTTTTGGCTATTTCAATTGCCTGGATGATGTCCTGATTACTCGTAGATCGATTATCCATCTTATAATCAGGGTGATAACCTGAAATATGCCAGGGGATATCTACTGAAATTCCTGCTAGAAAACTTGCCATCTCCTTGATCTCAGCTGGATCATCATTGAATCCCGGTACAAGCAAGGTCACTATTTCCATCCAGTATCCTCTTTTGAATACTCCTGCAATGGATTCCAGTACTCCATCAAGATTGCCACCCAATTTCTTGTAATTCTTCTCACTCATTGTTTTGAGATCAATCTTGTAAAGATCCATCACAGGTCTCAGATAATCCAGAACCTCAGGTGTAGCGTGGCCATTACTAACATAACCTGTCACAAGATCGTGTTTCTTGGCCTCAACAAAAATAGCCTTGGCCCATTCTGAAGTGATTAATGGCTCATTGTACGTTGAGATAACTGATCGGGAATTGGTCTTCAATGCTCTATCGATTATCTCTTCCACAGTGATCTCTCTTATTCTTCCATATGCATTCTCATCCCTCAATACCTGGCTGATCTGCCAGTTCTGGCAGTATCCACATTTAAAATCGCAGCCCAGCATTCCTACACTGAGAGCTAGTGAGTCTGGGTAGGCGTGATAAAATGGTTTCTTCTCAATTGGATCTGCCTGCAATGCCCCAACATAATTGAAAGGTACTTTTAATTCTCCATTTTGATTATATCTAACCTTGCAGATTCCACTTTTTCCATCAGCGATTTTACATCTGTGTGCACAGGCAAAACATTCTATCTTATCTTCAATTTGTTTGTATAATTCTCCTGTTTTGACGAGGGAATGCAGTTTAGATTCATTCATTTGAATAATTATATCTCAGTTGAATTAATTAATATATTCTCAGTCCTTGCATTATTCGGTAGATAAAATGCATTATTCAATGCGAGTGGCTAATAGAATCCTGTCACTTACCTCAACTATATCATCTGGATTAATATTTCTGAAGTCGAGTTCACCAGCTTTTCGAATAAATAATAAGATCTTGTCCTCTGAACACAGGACATTTACCGCTTTATCGACAAAATAATCATCCTCAAATACCAGATGCTCGAAAATATGAAAATTGGCGAATACTATGCTTGGAGGTAGTGCATTGGTTTTGAAAAATGATGTTAACAATGCTTGAGGGACCATTATCTCAGGTGTAATTATCAGATCAGATCCAACTGCATTAATAGTCTCAATATCATAATCATAGGGGACAAGTTGAACCTGGTGTGACCTGATTTCCAATTGTTTCAGTGCCACAGAAATTAACAATGAGGAAGTAATATCTTCGAAAAAACACAGTACCAGATCATCTTCTTTGATAATCTCTTTTAGAAGATCAAAGCCATTTTCAATAGACCATTTGTGAATCTCATAACCTGACTGTCGAAGCCTCATCCTCTCCTCATCTGATTGCCATAGCACAACAATCTCATCATTCTTGTATTCCAGTCTTTCTAAAAAGGTATCAGCATATTCTGGAAAACCTGCAAGTACCATTCTTGGATGTCGGCTGTATTGAGCGTTATACTCATCGAGATCTCTTATTTTGACTAATTCCTCTTTATCCACCACGATTAATCGGTGGGTGGCATCCTTGATTGCATGTATAGCCTTACCTGAGGGACATAGTTGTGGATGAATAAATAATTCCATAATATCCAATGATAGTGTACCAACGTCCATTGCTGTATCAAAAGCTTTCCTATAATCATAATCCAGGGGTACCTGAATAAAACCAAGGGTTGCTTCCTGAGTTCTTAGATCTCTCAGAGGGTAAACTTCATTTACTCCTCTATGGAGGAGATGAGATCTGATAACGTTTATTAGATAATGGGAGAAGGTTATAGGTCGTGTGATTCCCGCATAACGTGCGATTGAATAGGTGTTAATATGATTTAACTCAGCATAAATTTCCAAATTTGGGAAATATGTTTTGGCCAGGATTCCGGTCTGAATAGTCATGTCATCGTCATCCAATATCAGAAATAATCCCGCACACTCCTCTAAATTAATCAATTGCAGTGTATCTGGTTTACCAATATCTGTATTAAGGGCCATGAATTCATTATAAACTGCTAGATCGAATCTTACTGGATCAATATCAATCACCAATACCTTATATTTTCTATTTCTGAACAGATTTGCGACTCTTCGTCCCTTACTGCCAAACCCAACAACGATGATGTGATTTTTTAATGTTAGAGGATTTTTGGGAAGGTTAATGCCACGATTTAGCTGAGCTTTGATAATCTGATTAAGAATCAGTTGAGATGCCAGACCCAAGAAGGTAACCCCATTAAAAATCAGCAATATAGAGAGAAACTTAGTGGCATCTGTTGTCGGAGCGATATCTCCAAATCCAACCGTACTCATGGTTACGATAACAAAATAAAATGCATCGATTAGACTTCGTTTCTCAATAAGTGCAAAGAAAATGGTTGAAATTATTGTTATACTAAAGAAGAGAGCAATGAAGAATTGTCGATTTGGTATATACTGAATTAGATTCTCAATCCACCTCTTCTTTGTTCTCTCCTGGATGGTAATTAGATTGATTAATCTATAAGCTATCCATGTAAAGGTCATAAAAATGATTATAGATCCAACATATGCGATTGATAGAGACGCAATTTCCGTAACAATATGGTTGTGACTCTCAGATCTGTGAAATAAGCCAGTGAAGAAATCCAGGAATTCCTGTTTAAATGCCTCGAACACATTTAAATCATCAAATATAATATACAGAATCAAAACAATGCTTAGATATAATCCAACAAGGTAGAAAGTGATTCTATTTGGATTTTGTTTCATTTTTACTTGTGCGATTTTTCACTTCATTTTACTTTTATATACTAACGTATATATTTCTAGATATTTTATTTATAAGTAACAAAATCTTTCGAATGATCTCAACATGATTGGAAATGTAGAATAATTATCTTTCATCAAAATTGTTCCATATTAGTAATGATAATATGAGGAATCTGATCATAAAAAGGCGCTTTCTATCAAATAATCATTTATTAAAATCAGGTTTGATCAAAATACTCATATTTTGAGATGAAAGAATAATTTTGTTATATGATCCTATCAATCGATGTTGGAAAGGGAACCGAGGATTTACTCTTATTTGATGAGAATAAGCAGATTGAGAATACAATACAGATAGTTCTGCCCTCCACTGCTCAGATATTAAGAGATCAACTCTTAGATGATGATTCAGATCTTATTTTCATATCTGGTTCATTGATGGCAGGGGAACCATGGCACAAGGTGGTTTATGATAAGTGTGCTGAAAAACCTAATTGTGTGATCATGACTGAGATCGCAGCTCGTAGTCTGCGTTACAACCTTGAACAGGTGAGATCAAAAAACGTTAGAGTGCTATCAAACAAAGAATTTGAGGCAGAATATGAGAAATACAGAAAAAAACAGGAGGAGATAGATGAATTTCCCATGTATTCAACCAGATTGACACTTTCACGTTATTCCATCTCCGATATTAATTTTGATAGGATTGAGACAATATTGAACACTTCTGAAATTAAAAAGAATGATATAACAAAAATTCTACTCTGTGTTCAGGATCATGGTGAACCTGGTGATCCTAATCAGTCTGCCAGGGATTTTAGAATGTCGGCAATTTATAGTAGATTGGATCAGAGTGGTAGATTGGAGGCTCTGATGTTTAGATCCGATGAAATCCCCCAGGAATTACCAAGGCTAAGAAGTGTTGCACAGGATGCTCTGAAATACTTCTCTCATCTGACATACAATGATATCTATGTTATGGATTCCTCTCCTGCAGTTGTTCTGGGTGTAGTTAGTGATCTTTATCCCGCTGATATATCTGATGAAAAGGAACATCTAATTGTGAACCTGGGTAATGGTCATACCTTAGCTACTTTTATGAAGGGAAGTGTGGTTGAATTGGTCTATGAACTACATACGGGTGCATTAGATGTGGGTGGTTTCGCAGAAGATTTGGATCTGATTTTGAAAGGTAAACTGTGCCACGAAGATGTGTTGAAAAAAGGAGCTCATGGTATTTACAGAAGAAATATCCCCGATGATAATCAAATCTTGGACAATTACCTACCCATCCTGGTTATAGGTCCCAATAGGAATAAGATCAAGAACATAAATGAAGAAATAACATTTCCACATCCAGGTGGATCTATGATGATGTCAGGACCTATCGGATTGATAAGAGCATTTCATTATTTGATAAATAAAAATTAACGAGTTATCTGTTTCATATATGGTCCTGGGGGTCTTAATTCCTCGATTGCATCAATGATTCTGTCTACTGCTGCTCTTGAGGTTTCTTTTGATTCTGGTAATTCTCTCAAATCATCCAGGTATACTGGTTCACCAAACTTAACATCAATTCTTATGGATCGAGGGCCTTTTCCTATGGTCAAAGTCTTACCAAGTGGCATGGCGAATTCAGCACCCGATATGAATGCTGGTATTATGGGAACTCTAACACCATGTGCGAGTTTCCCTGAGCCGAATTTTCCAGCCATCAATTTATTTGACCGAGGATTTTTATTTCTCTGTCCTTCTGGGAACCATAACATTGAATCTCCACGACCCACACGATACATAGCATAATCTACTATCTTGGTTGATTTGGTCCCTTTACGAACGGGGAAGCCATTTAGTAATTCAGCCAATTTTCCAAAAAATTTATTCCTAAATAATTTTTCATCTGCAATACCAATCACCTTTTTTGTCCTGAAATAGCCCCCAACGAGAAAAGCATCAAAATGAGACATGTGGTTTGGCATGATAATAACATTCGTATCTTTTGGAATATTCTTCTTACCCTCAACCTTGTATCTCCAACCTATTTTGTTTAAAATCCTAATAAATGGTCTAATAAATTGGTGCCAGAAGAGTCCGGTTGTAAAATCATAATTGAATTTATCACATGCACCACGTGTTCCATCATTGAGTTTTAGTAAAGTTGTATAATCAATCCTTGTTTTGACTAGCTTATCGTAATCCTGTTTTCCTGTTAGTGAAATACCCAAATAATCATCTCTTTTGAAAGTAGATGCTAATGGTGCGTTGAAATTATGATAATCTCAACAATAGGTGAAAATACAAAGAGATAGACTCTGTGTATTTTGAATAATAATATCTAAGAGATCGAATATAAAAATACATTGAATGATTCTGTTTCATCTGTACATATTTCATGAGTAGATGACATTAAATGCTGTGAACAGAATTATTAGAAACATCAGACTTCGAAAAATGACATTTCCAATTAATCTTTGATTCTTGCAAGTCTTTGATCAAATAAGAGGTTGAATAATTAATTCTAATCCTCAAAGATTAAGAATTGGCTTCAAATCCTTTGGTTGTGGCGGATAAAAATAGCAAGCTATATCTCTCATATTTGGCCCTATTTTCAGTCACAATGATCTGGGGTGGATCTTGGCCAATTGGTAGGGTGATAGCTCAGAATTTACCTCCATTGCTAGCATCGGCGATGCGATATAGTATAGCTCTACCCTTCTTCATTCTATTTGCCTGGATTGCAGAACGTAGTCTGAAACTTGGATCAAGAAAAATGCATCTCAAAGTTGCTATTCTGGGTGTGTTTCAGGTATCTCTCTATAATTTCTTCTACCTATCTGGTGTGAGATATACATCTGCATCAGATGCCACTCTGATTATCTCACTAACTCCCACCTTGACCGCATTAATTGCATCCAAGGTTCATATAGATGAGAAATTAAATCTGGCTAAAATAATTGGTCTGATGTTTGCATTAACTGGTGTTGCACTAGTGATGCTACAGAGTCCAAATACTGACGTGGAGGATAGATTTCTGGGAAATTTCTTTATTTTTATGGCCTCTCTTATCTGGGCAACCTTCACAGTTTTCTCCAAACCAGTTTTGAAACAGGTTAAACCCATGATTTTCACCGCATGGGGCTCAATTTATGGTTGGATAGTTCTGGTAGTTCTTGCCCTTGTTGTAGATTTTGATTATCTGACAGCTGATACCTTTGTAAATCTAGACACGAATGTATATCTTGGGTTGATTTATCTGGCCATTCTTGCAGGTGCTGTGGGGAATATAGTATTTAATGGAACAATCAAGAAAATCGGTAGCTCCAACACCGCAATTTTTGTTAACTTTGTTCCTGTTTTTGGTATAACTTTCTCAGTGATATTATTGGGTGAGGCATTCTCCCTCTGGTATCTGGTATCGTTTGTTTTGATAGTTACAGGAGTAACAATTGTTAATAGAAATCTAATATTATATCATCCACCACCAGACCATCTCTCTTTTCTAAAGAGATTCAAAAAACATAAAATGAGAGATACAAAAAACATAAAATAGTCTCATTATTTATAATTTCTCTATTTAGAATTCACAATATTTAAATCTATGCTATTATACTTTCAGTCACCTAAAAAACAGGAGTGTAGAAAAAATGAGTGGAATAATATCAAAAATCAAATCATTGTTTGGATCATCCAGTCCAATTGATGCTGAAATGACGGAAACCATCCAAAAACTCGTTATGGATAATTTGGTTGGCTTTAAAGAAAAATATATCGATGCGTTTAGCAATATTACAAAAACAAAAGTCGAAGAAGATGAACCAGTTGTCTTTAGTGAAGTTGATAAAGAAGCTAAAATCGAAGCCGGATTAGAGACAATAATGGAAGAAATAGGTAATTTGGTTAAAACAGAAGTAATGCCAATTATTGAAAAAGAGCTTCCAGAACAGGAACTAGCAAGAAAAGCAGGGGTAAAAGCTGCCGAGAAAGGTATTGATAAAATTGTAGAGAAATCAATTAATGAAATTGTAGCTAAATTGAGTAGTGAACAGCAAGAAACGTAAATATCAAAGCTTAGGCCAATAATTTCATGGATAAGAGAGAATCAGACTCCAAATAGCATCAACACCCATATGAGTAATATTAATTCTTTACCTACAAATTCTTATGAATATTTAACTCACAGCCAATGTTGATCATATTTGTGAAATGATTAATGATTTAATTTATATGGCAAGAACCCCTTCATGCGGCAATAATGCTGTTCCGCACAATTCGAAATGAAGAATTTATAAAATTCCCCAATATGCTTAAATGGTATTATCAAATCCGATATTGTGCAATTACACAAGAATACGAAATTCAGATACGCTTTTAGCACAGTGTTACTATTGGTTTTATTTTTATTATTCATGCCCAGGTACAGTGATTCAGGGGAAACACCAATTCTTTCTACCTTGTTTGAAGATAACCCTAATTTAGAAGGGACGAGGATAAAAGATTTTTGGAATACGAGTGAATCAATATTTTTCCTTCTAGGAGAAAAAGACATCTCCAGCTTCTACAAACCAGATTTGATATCACTGGTTTTTCTCGAAATCAATCACCATGAGATATTAAGAACAGAGGAAATTGTAGAGCTGAATGGTACGGTTGATACTTTTGAATTTATCAATGAAACTTTGTTTTTCGTCAGGATCTCTGATGAGAACTTTACTTCTTTTCTCTCAATTGCATACGATGGAATAGAATATGAAACAACGGTCCTCTATAAATTGCAAAGGACATTGGATGATCGCTTTCTAAAACAGTACGATTTCTCAAATATCAGGCTGTTAGAAGCTTCGGACACCGAATTGCATTACTTGATCAAATATAATCTCAATACTAATGACACTAAGTTCTACAGTTATCATCTGTTACAAATAGATTTATATTCAAAAAATGCCAGTTTGGGACTCGTGATGGACAATACCACAATTCCTTCAGGATTTGGAGAGGTGTACAATGAAGAAATTTGCTTATTATTCTTCAATGATGCTGGGAATTACCTCTTAAAATTTGATAAGAATCTTCAGTTAATTTCCAACCAATCTCTTGCTTTAGAGGGAGATGTCATTTTCCTATTCAACCAGGTCTACCTCCATTCGGGCACTATTTTTTATCCCACTTTAGTCTCATCTGGAGATGAATTCCACCTCAGGAGTCATGATATTGAGACCGGAGAGGAAAAAATTATACATAATTTTAAAGAGCAATTTCCCTTCTATGATGTATATTTCTTGGGGAATTATCAATTATTTGTATATGATTTAGCTGTTGAGCAGAATGCAAAATTGATCCTCATTGAAACCATAAGCCAAGAAATTTTGTATTATGAGACAAATATAAATTTTGGTAATTTGGCACTAGTATCACTTGAAGATGGTATAGAATTGATTAATTATGCAGGTGTGAGGATAGAATGGCTTTACATAACATTCTCACAGGATAGTGATTCAGATGGCATAAGTGACAAACAAGAGGAACTATTGGGTCTAAATCCACTTAGTGCGGATACTGATGGGGATTTGATAGGAGATAATACTGAGTTAAAGACTGGTTCAAATCCAAATTCAGTGTATAGTAATATTTTTGTGAATATTATTGGTGCTTTGTTTTCTGGGTTGTTCTTCTTTCTTTTATTAGGAAAAAGGGCTTCTAAGAAAATTGAATCCCCTGAAGAGCCAAAGAAAAAATCGAGTTTTCTGAATTTTGTTAAGGATGTCACCAAATTGTCTTTTATCTTCGATTTCACCTTCTTTTATTTTGTAACCTCCTTGTTCTCCAATATTTTTTATCCGTATGTGCACCAGTTTCAACCCATTAATTTGATCAGTCCTCTGGTCACCTTTTTTCTGGTTGTATTAATCAGAGAAATCCAGTCACAATGGTCAGATAACTGGTACACAGGAAAAATAAATCAAAAATTATTAATTTGGGAGACCGTTCAGATCATATTATTTGTCTTCATATTATCGATATTTTTCATGTCAAAAATATTTTCCCAGGACTATTTGGAATTAAGTTCCATCTTATTATTGCTTGCTGAGGGCATCGTTCTACTGGGTCTTGGTATATTTGCCATTATGAATCAGAGAGAGATCGTGATGGAGACTGTATCAACCAATATTGATTATGTTGTCACTAATGCCAAGGAGGAAGATTTCAATTCCCAACATTTTGAATATATCTCAAAGGGGGAAACTCAATATAGTGCGGATAAACTGGCTTCCAGCATACGGATTCCGGTGAAGGATTTTGATACAAGGAGGTTCAGGGGTTTCGTTTTCAGAGTGCTTCCACTATTGCTAATATTCAGTATCTTTTTTGGTCTGACACTTCATTTTATTATTGGTTTTAGTCAACAATTCATTGCAATTCTGGAATATTCTCAAACTTCAATAGTATCAGATTTCTTGGAACTGTACCTTTTCATCTTCTTCTACATTTTTACGCGGTCTATATTTACCACTCT